>NZ_JAUZMY010000060.1:0-21381 GCF_036327455.1 Nocardiopsis codii
GTGCGGGCGGGGTCGGGGCTCGCGGGCGGGGTCGGGGCCGCGGAGCGTCGGACCGGGGCGGGACGGACCGGGGCGGAGCGCCCGGGCGGACCGGGGCCGGGCCGCCGATCGGGGCACCGGGGAGGTGCCGCGGTCCGGTGCTCCGGCCCTGCGCGGCGGCCCGGTGCCGCGGTCCGGCGGCGGCCCACGGGCAGCACGGTGCCGACCGGCCCTCCGGGCCCCCTACGTCAATCCAACCCCAGGACGCCGGCCCCCGGCAGGGGCTGTGGACGGCCCCGCCCCGGGGCGGACCGGTTCCGGGCCGGGGACGCGCACCGTCCCCGGCCCCGGTGGGGTCCTACGGCTCGATGGTCACCTTGATGGCGGTGCCCGAGGCGACCGTCTCGATGGCCTTGTGCACGTCCGACAGGGGCATCCGCTCGGTGATCAGGTCGGCCACGGGGACGGCGCCGGACGCGATCAGCTCCAGGGCGCGGCGGTTGTGCTCCGGGCTGGAGCCGTTGGCCCCGAAGATGGAGATCTCCCGGTAGTGCACCAGGTTGGAGTCCAGCTGGATGATCGGCGCGTCCTTGGGCAGGCCGCCGAAGAAGCTGATCCGGCCGCTGCGCGACACCATCTTGAGGGCGTCCTCCTGGGCGCGCCCGGAGGCGGCGGCGGTGATGACCACGTCGGCGCCCCGGCCGCCGGTCAGGTCGAGGACCTCCTGGACCGCGTCGACCTCCCCACCGCAGATGGTGGCGTCCGGCCGGACGATGTCGGCGGACATGTCGAGGCGGCCGCGGTTGATGTCCACCAGGAACACCTTCGCGGCGCCCTTGGCGCGGGCCAGACGGACGTGCAGGCAGCCGATCGGGCCGGCGCCCATGACGACGACCGTGTCGCCCTCGCCGACACCCGCGATCTCCTGGCCGTTGAGCACGCAGGCGAGCGGCTCGGCGACGGACGCCTCCGCGAGGTCGATGTTCTCGGGCACCCGGTTGACCCCGTCCACGGCCAGGACCGACTCGGGGATGATCATGTACTCGGCGAAACCGCCGTCGTAGTGGTAGCCCATCGACTCCTGGTTGGAGCACACCGTGAAGCGGCCGTCGGCGCACTCGACACAGGTGCCGCAGGGGATGGCGGCGATGACCTGGACGCGGTCGCCCTCGTCCCAACCGGTGACGCCCTCGCCCACCTCGACGATGCGTCCGGCGATCTCGTGGCCGATCACCCGGGGCGGGCGGATGTGGTGGTGGCCGTGTCGGGAGATCTTCACGTCCGTGCCGCAGGTGGAGCAGTTGGCGACGGCGATCTTGAGCTGTCCGGGTCCGGCGGTCGGCTCGGGGGCCTGCTCCAGTCGGATGTCACCGGGTGCGTAGAAGCGGGCGACGAGCATGTTCGGGCCTTTCTGGTGGGGCCCCGCCGGGCCGGATCACGGCCCGGCGGGTGATGTGGTGGACGGACCGGCCGGTGGGCCGGTGCGGGGAGCCGCGGGGGGTGGCGCCGCTCAGCCGCTCCGGTCGGGACCGAGCAGGTCGATGACGTCGGCCGGGGTCGCGGCGGAGCGCAGACGCGCCGCCTTCTCCGGGTCGGTGAGCACCCCCGCCAGGGAGGAGAGCACACCCAGGTGCTCCTCCCCGGAGGCGGCGATACCGATGGCCACGTACACGGTGGACCCGTCCCAGTCGACCCCGTCGGGGAACTGGACGACGGCCAGCGCGGTCTCCTTGACCAGGGCCCGCCCGGCGTCGGTGCCGTGCGGGATGGCGACGCCCTCACCGACGAAGGTGGGGACGGACGCCTCGCGTTCGTGCATCGCGGTCACGTAGCCCGGTTCGACGGCGCCCAGCTCGACCAGGAGCGCACCGCACTGGTCGATGGCGGCGGCCCGGTCGGCGGCGACGCGGCCCAGGCGCACCGCGTCGGCGGTCAGGACGAGGTCAGTCGGCAAGGGTGTCCCCGTCCCGGATGACCTGCTCCAGGCGGGCGAAGGCGGGGTCGCCCAGGAACATCTGGAAGCCGACCACGACGGTGTCGGGCACCCGGGCCTTCGCCCGTGCGACCAGGCCCGCCTGACACAGGACGACGTCGGCGCCGTCCGGGATGCGGTCCACCGCGGAGTGCTCCACGGTGACCCCGTGGGGCGAGAGGGACTTCTTCAGCTGGGACGTCAGGAGGACGCTGCTTCCCATGCCGGCGTCGCAGGCGACGACGACCCTCTTGATGTCCGACCCCTGGATGCTGCTCATGCTGTGGTCTCCTGGTTCTCTGCTTCGGCCTGCTTGGCCTTCTCCTCCTTCGCCGCCTTGCGCTCGGAGCGGCCGAAGCCGAGCAGGAGCGAGGCGAGGACGAACGAGACGATGGTGGCGGCGGCGACACCTGCCAGGACGCCGATGTGGCCTCCGGGCGGAGTGACGGCCATGAGGGCGATGATGCTGCCGGGCGAGGCGGCCGAGACGAGGCCGGCGTCCATGATCATGAAGGTCGCGACACCGGACATGCCGCCGCCGATCACGGCGAGGATCAGCTTCGGCTGGGCGAGGATGTACGGGAAGTAGATCTCGTGGATTCCGCCGAAGAGGTGGATGACGATGGCGCCGGGAGCGGTGGCGCGGCTGACCTTCGGACCGAAGAGCATGCAGGCCAGCAGGATGCCCAGACCCGGACCGGGGTTGGCCTCGATGAGGAACTCGATCGCGCTGCCCTCGGCGAGCGCGCGGGCCGAGCCGAGCGGGGTGAAGACGCCGTGGTTGATGGCGTTGTTGAGGAAGAGGACCTTGGCCGGCTCGACGATGACCGACACCAGGGGCAGCAGGCTCATGTCGATGAGGAACTGCACGCCCGCGCCCAGGGCGTCGGCGATGGTCCGCACGACCGGGCCGATGACGTAGGCGCCGAGGATCGCCAGGAGCGCCGACAGGATGCCCGCGCTGAAGTTGTTGACCAGCATCTCGAAGCCGGTCTTGATGCGCGGCTGGACGACCCGGTCGAACTGCTTCATCAGGTAGGCGGCGAGCGGGCCCATGGCCATGGCGCCCAGGAACATGGGGATGTCCGCGGAGACGATCACACCCATGGTGGCGGCCGCGGCGACGACGCCACCGCGCTGTGCGTACACCAGGGTTCCACCGGTGTAGGCGATCAGCAGCGGGAGCAGGAACTTGATCATCGGGTCGACGAGCTGCGCGAGGTACTCGTTCGGCAGCCAGCCGTCGGGGATGAACAGGGCGGTGATGATGCCCCAGGCGATGAACGCCCCGATGTTGGGCATCACCATGCTGGCGAGGAACCCGCCGAAACGCTGGACTGAGGAACGGACCGCCGTGAGTCTGCCGCTGCTCTGCTGTGTGGACATGGGGGACCTCCTGAGAGGTACGACGGGCGTTCTGCCGCGCCGGTGTGGGGAGAAGGTGATGGGTGGAGCGCCCGGGAGGGGTTGGGGCGGTCGGTTCAGGACGGCGAACCGTCGTCCCTCCCGCCGCTCCGGGCGCCCGGTCTGGTCAGACCACCTGGACGCGGGGTCCAGAGGCCTCCAGTTCTTCGGCGAGCCCTGTGGCGAGCCCGGTGTCGGTGATGACCAGGTCGAGATCCTCGACCGCCGCGAAGCGGGCGAAGTGGTCGTTGCCGACCTTGGTGTGGTCGGCGAGGAGGACGGAGCGCCGCGCGGACGCGATCATGGCGCGCTTGACCTCGGCCTCGGCGGGATCGGGGGTGGTGAGCCCGCGCTCGACGGAGACGCCGTTGCTGGCCATGAAGGCGACGTCCACGTAGGACTCGGCGAGAGCCCGCAGTGCCCAGGCGTCGACCGTGGCCTGGGTGCGCGTGCGCAGGCGCCCGCCGAGAAGCATGAGGTTGATGTTGGTACGCGGTGTGAGCGTGAGCGCTATGGACAGGGAGTTGGTGACGACGGTGAGCTCCCGGTCAGCGGGCAGCTGTTCGGCGAGGCGCCCCGTGGTGGACCCCGCGTCGAGCAGGATCGCGCCCTCGTCGGGGAGTTCGGCCAGAGCCGCCTTGGCGATGCGCTCCTTCTCCTCTGTCAACACGGAGTCGCGCACATTGAGGGTGGGCTCGAATCCCAGCCGCTCGACGGGGATCGCGCCACCGTGGACCCTGCGCAGCACACCGTGGCGCTCCAGCGCCGTGAGGTCGCGCCGGATGGTCTCGTAGGTCACGTCGAACTCCGCGGCGAGCCCCGTCACGTCGACCCGGCCGTCACGGCGGGCGCGTTCGAGGATCACCTTCTGGCGCTCTTCCGCGTACATGTTGGATCACCTGTGTTTCGGTGTGGTTTTCGGTGAGTTTAATCGTGTTGCCTGGAGCACACAAGGGGTACCCCAACCCAATATCGCAGCAATCCCGCCGGAGACCCATGCTCTGTGCAACCCGACCAACCGGGTTGACCAGGAAGCGAGGGCGGCGAACATCTGAGCAGCCGCACGGGCGAACAGGACCGCCAACCACACATCGCACACAGCTACCCGGCCTCGAACCGGAAACCTGGACACAATAGTGTTGACATACACAGACAAACACACATAATCAAAGACAGTCCCACATCCGGGCCGGGCTGGGCACGGACACCTCGAAGAGAGAACCGATGATCCTCACCCTCACCCCCAATCCGAGCGTGGACCACACCCTGGAGGTCGACCACCTCGTACGAGGCGAAGTCCTGCGGGTGTCCGCCACCCGCGCGCAAGCGGGCGGCAAGGGCGTCAACGTCGCACGTGCCCTGCGCGGCGCGGGCGTCCCCACGAAGGCCGTCCTGCCCGTCGGCGGAGGGGGCGGCGCCGAGCTCGTCACCCTCCTCGGCGACCTGCCGTGCGTCACCGTCCCCATCACCGGGGAGACCCGCGCCAACGTGGCCGTCACCGAGGCCGACGGCACCACCACCAAGCTCAACGCCCCGGGGCCCACCCTGACCCCCGAGGAGACCGACGCCCTCCTGGCCGCCTTGGAGGACGAACTGGCCAAGGGCCCCGAGTGGGTGGTGGCCAGCGGCAGCCTCCCCGCCGGCGCCCCCGACGACCTGTACGTGCGCGTCGCCGAACTCGCCGCCTCCTACGGGGTGGCGCTCGCCCTGGACACCTCGGGCAAGCCGCTGGAGGCCGCGGCCCGCGCCGGGACGGTGTCGCTGCTCAAACCCAATCACGAGGAACTGGCCGAACTCATCGGCCGGGACCTGTCGACCGTCGGCGAGGTCGTCGAGGCCGCACGCGAGGTCCTCGGATGGGGCAACCGTTCTGCCCTGGTGACACTGGGTGGGCACGGTGCGATACTCGTTGGCCCCGAGAACACCTGGTGGGCGCGCGGACCCGAGGTCCGCACGCGCAGCACGGTGGGCGCGGGCGACTGCTCCCTCGCCGGGTTCCTGGGCGCCGGCGACTCCCCCGTCGAGCGGCTGCGACACGCCGTGGCATGGGGAACCGCCGCGGTTTCCCTGCCCGGAACGACGGTCCCCTCCCCCGGGGACGTGGCCTCCGACTCCATCACCGTCGTGCCCGACCCCGACCCCCGGTTGTCGGTCCACGAGCTCTGACGTTCCGAAACTGTGCAACGGGCCGGGCCTCCTCCCGGCCGACGACTACTCCCCGAGGACTGACAATGCCCCAGCGCACCGTGACCATCGGCTCGCCTCTCGGCCTGCACGCCCGACCGGCCTCCCTGTTCGTCCAGGCCGTCAACGCGACCGGCCTGCCCGTCACCGTCGCCCGCGAGGACGGCGCCCCCGTGGACGCGCGCAGCGTGCTCGGCGTGATGGCGCTGGGCGCGAAGCACGGCGAGACCGTGACCCTCGCCGCCGAGGAGTCCGAGACCGCCGACAAGGTCCTGGACGAGCTGGTGGAGATGCTGGCCACCGACCTGGACGCCTGACCCCTCCAGGCCGGAACCCCGGAGCCCGGTACCGTCACGCGGCGGTACCGGGCTCCGGTCTGTCCAGGGGACGTCCGGGCCCCGGCCCCCTCGGCCCCCTGCCGATGCCCGGGACATCCGGAGTGTCCGGGGATGTCTTCGCCGGACCGCGCCGGCGCCCTGGCACCGACCTCCCGGCGGGGCTACGGTTCTGCCATGGACTCCTCGCGCGACGACACCGCCCTCCGCCCCTCCGGGATCTGTCGGCGGGGGCACCACGACTGGAAGCACGACGCGCCCGGCGCGAAGCGCAAGATCTGCACCCGGTGCCGGTCCATGACGATGACGAACTACTGCGACTGCGCCGAGTGCGCGTCCGCCGACCCCGACGGTGCGGCGGTCCCGCGGTTCTGAGCCCGGCCCGGAACGTCGGGACGGCACCGGTTCCGCCCGGGGCCGCGGGCCCCTCCGGGCGCGTTCCGGGCCCGGAGGAGCGGTCGGCTACTTCCCCACGCGGTGGACCTTGTGCTGGGCGGCCTGGGCTCGCGGGCGCACCACCATGAGGTCGATGTTCACGTGCGGGGGCCGGGTGACCGCCCACACGATGGTGTCCGCGACGTCCTCCGCCGTCAGCGGGTCGGGCACGCCCTCGTAGACCGCGTCGGCCTTGTCCGCGTCCCCGCGCAGGCGGTTGAGGGAGAACTCCTCGGTCCTGACCATCCCGGGGGCGACCTCCAGGACCCGGACCGGCTCGCCGCACAGCTCCAGGCGCAGGGTGGCGGCGATGGTGTGCGCGCCGTGCTTGGCGGCGACGTAACCGCCCCCGCCCTCGTAGGCCACGTGGCCGGCCACCGAGGAGACCACCAGGATCGTGCCGTCGCCGCCGGCGATGAGCCGGGGCAGCAGTGCCTGCGTCATGTTGAGGACGCCGAGGACGTTGACCTCGTACATGGTCCGCCAGTCGGCGGGGTCGGCGGTCGCGACGGTCTCGGTCCCGATGGCGCCGCCCGCGTTGTTCACCAGCACGTCGCAGGAGTCCAGGGACTCCGCGAAGGCGTCGACCGCCGCGCGGTCGGTGACGTCGAGGACGTGCGCGCGGGCGCGGTGGCCGTCCTTGACCAGTTCTTCGGCCAGCGCCTCGACGCGGTCCTCGCGTCGGGCCACGAGGACCACCTCGTAGCCCTCCGCCGCCAGCCCGCGCGCGGTGGCGGCCCCGATCCCGCTGCTGGCTCCGGTGACGACCGCGGTCGCTGTCATGGTGGGTTCCTCCCCGGGATACTTCCTGTCGCGCCGAGCGTATCCGTTGGAGGCGCGGGTCCACCCCGCCGGGCCGGACCCCGCCGCACCGGCGGCCGTCGCCGCGCGGCGCGGGGGCCGCGACGGGCGCGTGCCGCGACCGGGGAGGCGGTCCGGACCGCGGCGGGGGGCTCGTGCTTCCATCTTCCATGTGGGGGTCATCGATCCCGGTGCGGGCCCCGGGGAGGGTCCGGTGCCACGGCGGCGTACACACGAGCGGGGGCGGGGCCGGTTGAGGGGTATCGAGATCCGGGAGCTGGAGTGCTTCCTCGTCCTGGCCGAGGAGTCGCACCTCGGGCGCGCGGGCGAACGGCTGTCCCTGCCGCAGGGCGGGGCCGACCGGCTGCTGCACTCGCTGGAGGACCGCGTCGGCGCGCCGCTCGTGGACCGGTCGGGCCTCCGTGTGTCCCTCACCCCGTTCGGCGAGGAGTTCCTCGCCGCCCTGGGGCCCGCCTACAGGACCCTCGCCGCGGTGGTGGACGGGGCCCGTGACCGCTCCAGGGACGCGCGGCAGCGGTTGCGCCTCGGTCTCCAGGGTTCGGCGAGCGGTCCCGTGGCCGCG
Organism: Nocardiopsis codii; assembly: GCF_036327455.1. Classification (NCBI taxonomy): domain Bacteria; kingdom Bacillati; phylum Actinomycetota; class Actinomycetes; order Streptosporangiales; family Nocardiopsidaceae; genus Nocardiopsis; species Nocardiopsis codii. The sequence goes on from NZ_JAUZMY010000060.1 coordinate 7,694, forward strand.
GCCATCCGGGTGTTCGAGGAGCGCGACCCCGCCTCGCGGGTGGACATCGTGGAGATCACGCTGTCCGACCCGTTCCGGACGCTGCGCGAGGGCGAGGTCGACGCCGCCGTCGTCCTCCTCCCCGTACGCGGGCGGGACCTGGTCGTGGGACCCGAGTTCTCGCGGCAGCCGCAGCGGCTCGTGGTCGCCTCCGACCACCCGCTGGCGTCGCGGCCCCGTGTCGGTGTGGAGGACATGGCACGGGTACCGCTCGTCCCGGTCCGGAACGCACCCGACCACTGGCTGCGCGTGCACTCCCCGACCGTCACCCCGCTGGGCCGCACGATCCGCCACGAGGCCGGGGTGGACACGCTCCAGCAGGGGTTGTCGCTGGTCGCGTCGGGCAGTGGCGCGATGCTGCTCGCCGGGTCCACCGCCTGGCACAGCGGCCGGGACGACATCGCGTTCGTTCCGGTCAGCGGGCTCCCGGAGTCGTCGATGGGGCTGGTCTGGCCGCGGGGGAGCACGCACCCGGGGGTCCCGGTCCTGGCGGCCGCCCTCTCGGAGGCCCTGGTGTAGTTCCCGGGGGAAACGGCCTCGGAAAAACGCTGGCCGGACAATGGTACGCGTGTTAGCGTGGGCGGAATTCACGCGCGGGGACCACCGGGTTCCCTCAGACGGAAAAGCACCCCCATGACCGTTGCGCCATTACGGGAATCCCCCCTCCTGCTCCGATTCTCTCTTTTCGTTCTGGCCGCGGCGATCGCCGATTTCCTTTTCGGTGCGGTTTTCATCACGGTCCTGATGGGCCGCGGGGTGGACCCGTGGCTCCTGGGCACGGTGCTCGCCGCCGCGAACCTGGTCGGCCTGGTCATCGAAGCTCCGAGCGGAGCCCTCGGGGACCGCTACGGGCACCGCAGGCTCATGGTGGTGGGGCTGACCCTCTGGGGCGCGGGGTTCGTCGTGTTCGGCCTCGCCGACACGTTCGCCCCGACCGCGCTGGGCCTGGGCCTGTGGGCGGTCGGCTACCACCTGTACTCGGGCACCCCGACCGCGCTCGTGGTCAACCGGATCGGCAGCCGCGACCGGGCCGCCCGGATCGCGCGGACGGTCCGGTACGGGCAGGTCGCGGGCAGGAGCGGCGGGGTCCTGGGGGCCGCATCGGTCATGGTCGCGGGCGCCTGGATGCCCGCCGACCCGCTGGTCGCGGCGGGCGGGGTCCTCCTCGTGCTGCTGGCGGCGCTCGGCCCGGTGTGCTTCCCGCCGTCACCGGGCCAGCCGGGACGCCGGGTCCTGGCCATCGTCGTCGAGTCCGCCTCCCTGGTGGCGGGCGCACGGTTCCTGCCGCTCGTGGCCCTGGTGGCGTCGATGGCCGTGGGCACCGCCCTCCTCGTGGTGTCCTGGCAGCCGATGCTGGTGGCCGCGTACGGCGACGACGTGCGGCTCAACGGCCTGATGCTGCTGGTGATGACGGCGGCGCTGGTGGCGGGCGCCCTGTGCGCGAGGTTCGCGGACCGGCGGGACCCCCGGCGGTGGGGCCCGGCGTTCGCGGCCCTGGTGGGCGCACCCGTGGTCCTGGCGGCACACGGGTCGGTACCCCTGCCGGTCGGCCTCGTCGCGAGCGAACTCCTGATCGGGCTGACGGGCGTGCTGATGGGCGTGTGGCAGCAGACGATGTTCACCGACGCCAACCGCAACACCATGTTCTCGATGCTGGCGATGGTCGGCGGCGTCTTCGTCGCGGCGACCACGTTGTCGTTCGGGTGGATGTGGGAGCTGTTCGGCATGGTCCGGACGACGACGGTCCTGGCCTCGGTCGGCGTGCTCCTGGCGGGGGCGTCGGCGGTACTGGCCCGGTTCGTTCCGGAGTCGGCGGGACCGGCCGAGGGCTCGGAACCCGCGCCGGAGGCGGAGGAGCGGAACGGGTGAGCTCCCTCCTTTTCTCGGCCCCCTTTTCACGGAAAGGCGTCGGAGGGAGCACGAAAAAGGGATCGGAGGATCCTCGGAAAGGGCGTCGGCGCACCACCTTTCCGGCAGGGGGAGAACTCCACCGAGAGGAGAGGTTCGGTGACCGCCGTCACCCTGGAAGGCGGCCGTGTTCCGCCGCCCGTTCGGCGCCGGGTGCCGTGGGATCCCGAAATCGCGGATCGGTAGCATTTCCCGGGAGACGGGGAAAGTGAGGACACATGGGTCTGGCGGAACTACTGCGGGAGCGCCCGATCGTCCAGGCGCCCATGGCGGGGGGCAGCTCCACGCCCGCCCTGGCGACGGCCGTGGCGGGGGCGGGCGGGGTCGGGTTCCTCGCCGCCGGGTACCTGGACCCCGACGCGGTGCGCGACCAGGTCCGGCAGGTGCTGGACGCGGGGGTCACGGCGTTCGGCGTGAACGTGTTCGCGCCCGGGCCTCCCGCCGCCCCGGGCGCGGTCGAGGCGCATCGGCGGCGGCTGGAATCCGAGGCCGTGCGCCACGGGGCGGCGGTCGGCGCGCCGGTGCACGACGACGACGCGTGGGCGGCCAAGATCGACCTGCTGGCGGAGGCCGCGGTCCCGGTCGTCGGGTTCACGTTCGGCTGCCCCGACGCCGAGGTCCTCGGCCGGCTGCGCTCCGCCGGCACCGCCACCGTGGTAACGGTGACCACGGTCGAGGAGGCGCGGACCGCCGTGGAGCGCGGCGCCGACGGGGTGTGCGCCCAGGGGCTGGAGGCGGGCGGGCACCGGGCGTCGTTCGACCCCGCCCGGGGCGGGGACCGGCCGCTGCTCGACCTGCTCGCCGACGTGGTCCCGGCCGTGGACGTGCCGGTGGTCGCCGCCGGCGGTGTCATGACCGGGGAGGGGATCGCGCGCGTCCTCGACGCGGGTGCGGCCGCGGCGCAGCTGGGGACCGCGTTCCTGCGCTGCCCGGAGAGCGGCGCCAACCCCTGGCACAAGGCGGCGCTGACCGACCCGGCCTTCAATGAAACCGACGTGACCTGGGCTTTCACCGGGCGTCCTGCGCGAGGGCTGGTCAACCGGTTCATCACCGAGCACCCGGAGACGCCGTACGCCTACCCGGACGTCCACCACATGACCAGGCCGCTGCGCGCGGCCGCGGCCCAGGCGGGGGACACCGGGGGGATGGCCCTGTGGGCGGGTCAGGGGTTCCGGGGGGCCACCGACGCCCCGGCGGCCGAGATCGTGGCGCGGCTGCGCCGCGAGGCGGCCGAGGCGGGCGCCCGGGTCTGACGCGAGGGGGCGCGGGCCGCGCGCCCGCGGCGGCCCCGCTCGACGCGGTCGGGTCCGGCCGCGCCACGGGACCGCGGGAAACCGGCCGGGGCCGCCCCTCAGCGCTCCCAGTCGGAGGTGAGGAAGACCAGCCCCTCCGGGAGTCCGGCACGCCAGCAGGCGCGGTCGTGGCCTCCGTTGTACTCGGTGAGGGCCACGTAGCCGGGGTCCCGCCCCAGATCGGCCCCGCGCGCGGACAGGGCGTCGCGCAGGCGCCTGTTGGCGTCGAGCAGCGCCCACTCGTTGAGCCCGGCGCTGAGGTGGATCCGGCCCGGCACCGTGTCCGCCCCGGCGACCAGCCGGGCCATGCGTTCGCTCTCCCCTCCGGTCACGGCGACGTTCGGCCACCAGAACGAGCCCGACTGGGACAGGGCCCTGCCGAACCGGTGCGGCGCGCGGTGGGCCGCGTAGACGGCGGTGAGCCCGCCCAGGCTCTGCCCGGCGACCAGGGTGCGCCCGGGGTCGCCGGTGATCCCGTGGCGGTCCCCGAGCCACGGCAGGAGTTCGTGTCCGAGGAAGTCGACGAAGGCGTCGTCGCAGGCCAGCTCGCGGGTCCGGGTGGCGGGGTCCAGGGAGTCGACCATCACGGTCAGGGCCGGTGGCAGCGTGCCGTCGGCGATCAGCCCGTCGAGGAGCGGGGCCAGGGGGAGGGAGTGCCAGTCCCGTCCGTCCAGGAGGACGGCGACCGGCCAGGGGCGGCCGTCCGGCGGTGCGAGGGCGGGGCGGTGGACCCACACGGTACGGGTGTTGCCCAGGCGGTCGCTGACGAGCTCCGCCGTGGTCACCTCCCCTTCCGCCGGCGCCCGCTCGTCGGCCGACGGTCCGGTCCCGGCGGAGGCTCCCGTGGAGGCCCCCGCGGCGGCCCGACCGCCGACCGGCCGCCACAGCTCGGGCGGGGCCTCGGGCAGCGAGACGACCGACGCGGTGGCGTCCAGTCGCTCCCTGGCGAGGGGGTCGGGAACGGCGTGGGCGAGGGCGTCGAACCAGCGGGCGACGGCGGGGCGGTCCTCCGGGTCGGCCACGGCGAGGGCGCGTTCGCGCCGCAGCCGGGTCATCGCGGACAGGGAGCCCTCGGGGGCGGGGGCGCCGTCGGCGGGCACGGGGGCGACGGTGTAGGAGGCCCGCCAGTCGCCGCGCATCCGGTAGGTCAGGTGCCACACGTCGGTGCCGGGCACCCGCTCCATGCGGTTGTGGTCGTAGGAGTCGGCGTCGGCGATCTTGTTCGCGACGAGGATGACGTCGGCGAGTTCGTCGCCGCCGCGCCACAGGAAGGTCACCGGACGGTGGCCCGTGCCGTCGTCCTCGCCGACCACGGGGGTCCCCCCGTCCTCTACGGCGCGCCAGAACGCCCGGGGGTCGCGGGCCGCCTCGTCCGCGCCGGGGGTCGCGACGCGTTCGGGGCGGACGGTGCGCTTGAGGCGCGGAGGGATCGTGTGGGTGGGGACGGGCTGCGGCATGGGGCGGTGCGACCTCTCGGGCTTCCTGGTGTCGTGGGCGGGTCCGGCGCCGCGACCGGGCGGTCGCGGCGGCCGCCCCCGGGCGGCGGGCTCCGTCAGGGCTCCGGGGTGGCCTCGACCTTGGAGAGCAGCCGGTACAGGGCGGCGACCTCGTCGTCGGTGAGGGCCGTCGAGAGCGGCGACCGGGCCGTCAGACCCGCCCCGATCGCGTCCACCACGCGGCTTCCCTCCTCCGTGGGACGGGCCACGCGCATGCGCCGGTCGCTCACCGAGGCGACCCTGCGCACGAGCCCGCGGCCCTCCAGTTCGCCGGTGACGATGGACACGCGGGAGGCGGTGCAGCCCAACTGGCGGGCCAGCGCGCTCTGCGACGAGGTGTCGTGCAGGGCCCGGAGGGCACGCGCCTGGAACACGGTGAGGCCGTGTTCCGCGGCGAGCCCGCCGAGCAGTCCCTCCAGGCGCTGGGCCGTGCGCAGCAGTGCCTCCCCCGCCGCGCGGGCGGACGGGACCCCGGTGTCCTTGCGGGCCGTGGGGGCGGGTGGTGTGGACGGCCGTGACTCGGTCATCGTTCCTCGCACTCTACCGAATTGACATTTAGGATAGCCATACCTAACTATTCTTGTCATGAAGCAAGCACCTGTCTCCGCCACCCTAACCACCGGCGTCGCCTCCGCGGCCCTCGTCCTCCTCCTCGCGGGCTGCGGCGCGGAGGACACCGCCGCCGCCCCCGCGGACGGGGGCGGCGGCGGGACCCGCACTGTCAGCCACCTCTACGGAGACACCGAGATCCCCGCCGAACCCCGGAGCGTCGTCTCGGTCAGCGTCACCAGCACCCCCCTCCTCCTGAGCCTGGACGTCCCCGTGGTCGCCTCGGGCGTCACCGGCACCTCCGCCCTCACCGACGACAAGGGGTTCTTCGCCCAGTGGGCGGAGACCGCCGACGAGCGGGGCGTCGAGCCCCTGCCCGGCCCCGAGGTCAGCCTGGAGGCGGTCGCCTCGGCGGCCCCCGACCTGATCGTCGGCAACGGGTTCGGCGCGGACGCCGTCTCGGAGGAGGTGTACGAGCAGCTGTCCGAGATCGCCCCCACCGTCGTGCACGGCGAGTCCGACATGGCCTGGCTGGACACCACCGACCAGTACGCCGCGACCTTCGAGCGCCAGGACCGGGCGGAGGAGATCACCGCCGAGTACGAGGCGCTGGTCGAGGAGACGGCCGCCCGGCTCGACACCGAGCACGACGTGGTGGTCCTGACCGGGACCCCCAACGGGTTCAACGTGTTCACCGAGGAGTCCGCGCAGGGGCGCCTGGTCACGGACCTCGGCCTCGCGGTCCACGCGCTTCCCGACGACGTCGGCGCGCCGAGCGGTCAGGGCGGGGAGCGTAGCGACATCGTCGAGCTGTCGTCCGAGCGCGCGTCGGACTTCGGCGACGCCACGCTGCTGTTCGTCAACACCCAGGGCCAGGAGATCGAGGACTACCTGGAGGTCTCCCCCACCCTGGAGAGCGTCCCCGCGTGGGAGGACGACCGCGTGTTCACCCTGGGGGCGGCGTCCTTCCGGATGGACTACTACAGCGTCCCGGTGGTCGCCGAGCGCCTCACCGAGGTGATCGGCTCCTGAGCCCGCCGGGGCGCGGCCCGGCGGCCGGCCGGAGTCGGCCGGCCGGAGTCGGCCGGCCGTGGCCTCGCCGACCGGGGTGGGCGGGTGGCCGGGGCTCCGCCGCCGCGGCGGCGCGGCCCCTGCGTCCGGCCCGGCGTACCCGGGACCGGGCGCGGCCCGGCGTACCAGTTGGTAACAAATTGGGCCCACCCGCCCTGACCTCTAGAGCCTGTGACCTCGGGCACTCTAGGGTTCCGCCATGGGTGTAATGCGTAAGCGTGTGCTTGTTCGTGTACTTCTGGGCTTTCTCGCCGCCGTGGCCGCTCTGGTCCTCATGGCCGCGCTCCTCGGGGTCTGGACGGTGCGGAGGTCGTTCCCGGAGACCTCGGGCGAGCTCTCCGTGCCCGGGCTGGAGTCCTCGGTCACCGTGCTGCGCGACGGGAACGGCGTCGCGCACGTCTACGCCGACAACACCCACGACCTCTTCATGGCCCAGGGGTTCACCCACGCCCAGGACCGGTTCTGGGAGATGGACTTCCGCCGCCACGTCACGGCGGGCCGCACCGCCGAGCTGTTCGGCCCCGACCAGGTGGACACCGACGCCTACCTCCGCACCATGGGCTGGCGGCACGTCGCCGAGCAGGAGTACGAGCTCCTGACCCCTGAGACACGGAGCTACCTCGACTCCTACGCGGCCGGGGTGAACGCGTGGCTGGACGGGCACGACGGCGCCGCGGCCAGCCTGGAGTACGGCCTGCTGGCCGTGCTCAACGGGGGTCACGCCATCGAGGAGTGGAGCCCCGTCGACAGCCTCGCCTGGCTCAAGGCCATGGCGTGGGACCTGGGCGGCAACATGCGGGAGGAGACCGAGCGCGCCCAGCTCCTCGACGCCGGACTGACCCAGGAGCAGGTCGAGGAGCTCTACCCGGTCTACCCGTTCGACGAGCACGCGCCCATCACCGACACCGACGAGCACGTCGGTCCCGGCGAGGAGGAGGCGTCCGAGGACGACCTCCCGGAAGGGGACGAGCGCCGCGCCCCCGAGCTTCCCGACGACGTCGTCCCGGCCCTGACCGGCGTGGCGGACGCGGCGGCGGCGCTCCCGCGCATGCTCGGCCCCAGCACCAGCCCCGACCTGGGCTCCAACTCGTGGGTGGTGGGCGGTGAGCACACCGAGAGCGGGCTGCCCCTCCTCGCCAACGACCCCCACCTGGGCGCGTCGATGCCGTCCACCTGGTACCAGATCGGGCTGCACTGCACGGAGATCACCGACGCCTGCCCCTTCGACGTCAGCGGGTTCAGCTTCTCCGGTCTGCCCGGCGTGGTGATCGGGCAGAACGAGTCGATCGCCTGGGGGTTCACGAACCTCAACCCCGACGTCATGGACCTGTTCGTCGAGGAGATCGACGGCGACGGCTACGTGGTCGACGGGGAGACCCTGCCGCTGGAGACCCGCGAGGAGACCATCGAGGTCGCGGGCGGTGACGACGTCGACATCGTCGTCCGCTCGACACACCACGGTCCGCTGATGTCCGACACCGCCGTGGGCGAGGGGCTGGCGGCCGTCGCCGAGGAACCCGGCCTGGAGGGCGCGGACGGCGACGAGTACGCCGTCTCGCTCCAGTGGACCGCGCTGAGCCCGGGCACCACGGCGGACGCGATCTTCACGCTGAACAGAGCCCGCGACTGGGACGGTTTCCGGGAGGCGGCAAGCCAGTTCGACGTCCCCGCGCAGAACCTCGTCTACGCCGACAACGAGGGCAACATCGGCTATCAGGCTCCCGGCGCGGTGCCGATCCGCGGCAAGGGCGACGGCCGCTACCCGGCCCCCGGGTGGGACTCGGACTACGACTGGGCGGAGTACGTCCCCTTCGACGAGCTGCCGAGCGTGTACAACCCCGAGTCGGGCGTCATCGTCACGGCGAACCAGGCCGGTGTGGACGCCGACTACGAGCACATGCTCACCGACGACTGGGACTACGGCTACCGGTCCCAGCGGATCAACGACCTCCTGGACGAGGCTCTCGCCGACGGGCCGGTGAACGGGGAGGTCATGTCGGACATCCACATGGACTCGTTCCACGGCGGGGCCGTCGACGTCGTCCCGTACCTGCTGGAGGCCGACGTGGACGGGGCCTCCGCACGGGCTCGGGATCAGCTGCGGGACTGGGACCTGTCCACCGAACGCGACTCGGCCGGGGCGGCGTTCTACCAGGCCACCTGGCGGCACCTGCTGCCGATCCTGTTCGACGAGCTGGAGCCGTACGAGATGAGCGGCAACTCGCGCGGAATGTACGTGGTGGCCGGCCTGCTCGACGACCCCGACTCGGCCTGGTGGCGGGGCGGGGAGGCCGACGGACGCGACGAGGTGCTGGTCGCCGCGATGGACGCCGCCACCGAAGAGCTGACGGAGCTGCTGGGCGACGACCCCGCCGACTGGCGCTGGGGCGACCTCCACACCCTCACCGCGACCCACGAGTCGTTCGGCACCTCCGGCATCGGCCCGGTCGAGTGGCTGTTCAACCGGGGACCCGTGGAGAGCTCAGGCGGCTCCAGCATCGTGAACGCCACCGGCTGGCAGCCCTCCGAGGGGTACGGGATCACCGCCGTGCCGTCGATGCGGATGGTGGTGGACCTGGCGGACCGGGACGCGTCCACGTGGATCCACCTCACCGGTAACTCCGGCCACGCCTTCCACCCCCACTACGACGACCAGCTGGAGCCGTGGAGCGAGGGCGGGACCCTCCCGTTCACGGTCACCGAGGAGGCGGTCCGCGAGGCCGCCGTGGACGAGCTGGTCCTCACCCCGTAGGGGGTCGCGGACGCACGGAGGGTCCCGCCGGGTTCGGCGGGACCCTCCGTGCGTCCGGCCGGTTCAGGGCGCGGGGTGCGTCTCACGGCCCCTCACGGCGTGCCGTGCGAGGGGCAGGTCGGGCACGTGCGCCGGAGGGATCGGGTGACCGGGTCAGTGCCGGTCCAGGGGCTTGAGCGGGAAGGCGACATCCGTCATCTCCTCCGAGAGCGCCCACAGGCGCTTGGCGGCGCGCCCGTCCCAGGCGGCCTCGCTCCGGCTGGACAGCGCGGGGGCTCCGCGCGTCCCGCCCATGGCCTTGGGCCCGGCGTAGGCCGCTCCGGGCACGTCCTGGGTGGCGGCGAAGATCGTGGGAAGGGCGCCGTGGGCGGCGCTCTGGGCGACGACCCGGTTGCCCAGGAGCGCGATCGCGCGGGAGACCGGGTTGGCGCCGTGGCTCTGGAGGTTGGTCGCCGCGTAGCCGGGGTGGGCCGCCGTGGACAGCACCGGGGAGCCCGCCTCCTCCAGGCGTCGCTGGAGCTCCAGCGTGAACAGCAGGTTCGCGAGCTTGGACTGGGCGTAGGCCCGGTAGGGGGTGTAGCCCCGCTCCAGGTTGACGTCGTCGAACTCGATGCCCGGCGCGCGGCGGTGCAGCCCCGACGAGAGGGTGACCACGCGACCGGTGATGTGCTCCAGGAGAAGGTTCGTGAGGGCGAAGTGGCCGAGGTGGTTGGTGCCGAACTGGAGCTCGAACCCGTCCTTGGTGGTCCCCTGGGCCACCGCCATGATGCCCGCGTTGTTGATCAGGAGGTGGAGGTCGCCCTCCCACTGTTCGGCGAACTCCCGCACGGACGCCAGGTCCGCGAGGTCGAGGTGGCGCACCTCGGTGTCGCCGCCGACGCTGTCCGCCGCGGCCCGCCCCTTGGCCTCGTCGCGCACGGCCATGACCACGCGGGCACCCGCCGCGACCAGCATGCGCGTGGTCTCGATGCCCAGGCCGCTGTTTGCTCCGGTGACGACCGCCGTACGGCCGCTCAGGTCGGGGATGGTGACCGCTGTGGTGTCCATTTCGCCACGGTAGGCGAGCTCCTGACAAGTTGTCAATGACAACAATCGGGATGGCGTGCGACTCCGTTTCCGCTGGGTGCACGGCTGCCGGCCCCCGCTGCCGAGGAGATCCGCTCGCCGCCCCGACCGCCCGCGCCGCCCCCGTGGGAAGCGCGCTTCCCACGCGCACGGGGGGCGGATGTCTCGGGGCGGCGTCCCTCCACCGCACGGACGCGCTTCCCCGCGCCTGGGGGCGGACGACGGCCACGAGGGCGCCGAGGGCATCCGTTTATGCTGGATGGCATGGCTGACCGCCCCTACCACCACGGAGATCTGCGCGCCGCCCTGATCGCCAGCGCCGAGCGCGCGCTCGCCGAACGCGGTCCGTCCGCCCTGTCCCTGCGCGAGCTCGCCCGCGAGGCGGGGGTGAGCCACGCCGCCCCCGGCCGCCACTTCAAGGACAAGCAGGCCCTGCTCGACGCGCTGGCGCTCACGGGGTTCGACCGCCTCACCGGGCGCCTGGAACACGCCCTGGACACCGCGGAGGACACGGGTGCGCGTACCCGCGTCCTGGCCCTGGCCAGGACCTACGTGGGGTTCGCGATCGACAGCGCGGCACTGCTCGACCTGATGTACGCGCGCAAGCACGACTCCCGGGCCTCCCCCCAGCTGTCCTCCGCCGTGGAGCGGCTGCTCGACACGGTGGTGCGGCCCATCATCGACGGGCAGGCCGGGGGCGAGATCGCCGGGGACGATCCCGGGCCGGTGGCGGCCACCGTGTCCGCCGCCCTGCACGGTTTCGCCTCGCTCAACGCCGCGACCTCGCCGGAGAAGGTCGAGGAGAGCCTCGCCGAGGTGGTCCGGGTCCTCTTCGAGGGCCTCGCCCCGCGCTGACCCGGGACCGGGACCGCCGGCGGGCAGGGTGCGCCCCGCTCCGCACGTCCCGCCGGGCGCCGATCCCGTGGTCGCGGGGCAGGAGCAGGCGCCCGACGGATGTCTCCGGATGCTCCGGGGCGGCGGATCGTCGTTCCGTGGCGGGTCGAGGGGCCCCTCCGGGCGCCGTGCGGATCGACGCGGTGTTCGACGAAGTTCGAGGAGGCTCCCGCGCCGGCCTTCGACCGGGGTTGAGGCGCGGCGTCCGGGGGGCGCCGACGGCGTCCCGGAAGCGGTCCGACACGCGACCCGGACGGGTTCGCCTCAGGACCTTGGCCTCCCCGCAGGGCGGATAAAAGTGACTTAAGCCACATGACGGACATTGTGCCCTGACCTGCGAATGTTCGGCCTTCCGGCATTGACCGAAACCGGCCCTCGAGAACCTTTTCCACCGCGAGGGACATCACATACGCTACTGAAACACAAACCCGAACCAGGCGGGCGCGGACCCCAACCGGCTCCAACAGGACATCCGCGCCCAGAACTCTCCCAGAAACGACCTTCAAGGGAGAAATCGGGCAGGATTACGTGTCGGCACTCGGGGAAGCGCCGCCGACGTCGGAGTCCGACGGGAATCGCCGAACCGGGGGGTGGCGCGCACACACAGGAACGTGAGGACCTCCGCCGGGCCATGCCCGCACGGCTCCCTCCCGGTCGTCCTCGGGACCCGAATCCCGGGGCCCGAACCGCATTCACGTCCCCTCACACGACAGGTCCTCTCGTGACGCGCTCAATGAATGGACACGACCATCCGATGCATGGTAAGGATTCGGCCTTCCCTGAGCGGGAGAACGGCGTTCTCCCGCCGTTTCCGGAGAACTCCCATGCCGATTCCTTTCTCAGAGGGACCTCCGACCTGGTGGGCCGCCTCTCGACCCGCCTCTTCTCCGAGCACAACCCGCTGAGAACCGACGCGGAGTCCTGGAAGTACGCGTCCGCGTGGGCCGCCTCCGTCATCGGCGACAGCGCCTGGAGCCTGCACCACGGCCGCCCCTCCCAGCGCGTCAACCGGATGACGGAGACCTACTGGGCCGAGGTGGAGGAGGAGTCCTGGGCCATCCACCCGCGCCACACCGGCCAGGCGGCCCGGTTCCTCTTCGAGGAGATCGCCGCCGCCCTGCCCTGCGACGCCCCGGCGGCCGGGGTGCGGGCCGCGCTGGTCACCGCGCAGAACGAGACCACCCTGCGCATGGAGGCCGCCCAGATCCGCGCGAACGCCCGCTTCCTGAGCCAGGAGCAGGCCGCCAACCAGGAGTTCCGGCGCTTCCTCGCCCGCGAGCTGCACGACCGCATCGGCAGCTCCGTCAGCCTCGCCAACCGCCAGCTGGAACTGTACGAGCTGCTCTCCTCCCACAAACCCGACGCGAAGGCGCACGGACGCCTGCGCGCCCTCAAGGGCGCGCTCTTCGAGCTCAACCAGCAGCTCCGCGAGCTCATCTCCGACCAGCGCCGCAGCGAGCGCGCGGGCTCGCTCGAAACCGCCCTCCGCTCCTACACCGAATCCCTCGACCTGACCGTGCCCGCCGTCCGGCTGGACTTCTCCGGCGAGGAGTCGTGGGTGCCCCCGCACTTCCTCGACGAGCTGTTCCTCGTGCTGCGCGAGTGCCTGCGCAACTCCGTGCGGCACGCGGGGGCCGAACAGGTGCACATCGCCGTGCGCCTCGAACGCACCGAGATCCGGGCGATCGCGTCCGACGACGGCGCCGGGTTCGAGGTGGAGAAGCAGCTCGCCCGGGGCTCCGAGGCGGGGGCCTCGTCCGGGCTGACGTCCCTCTCCGAGCGCATCACCGCCCTGGGCGGGCGCGTCCGGTTCCTCAGCGCGCCGGGGGACGGGACCCGCACCATGATCCTCATCCCCGTCATCACCCCCTCGATCGGAGCGGAGTCCGCACGATGATCCGCATCGCCGTGGTCGACGACCACCACCTGCTGCGCGAGGCCCTCTGCGACCTGTTACGGGCCCAACCCGGCCTGGAGGTGGTCGCCAGCGTGGGCTCGGCCCGCTCCCTGGTCCCGACCGTGGTCGCGGCCGGCGCCGACGTCGTCCTCCTCGACCTGGAGATGCCGGAGCACGACCCCCGGCACACCGTGCGGGAGCTGCTGGCCCGGGCGCCCGCCACCCACGTGGTCATCCTGAGCATGCACGACGACTCCGCGCTCGTGAGCGACCTGCTCTCCCTCGGTGTCCGGGGGTACCTGCACAAGACCGTGGACATGGTGACCCTGGTCGCGGCGATCCGGGGCCTGCGCGACCCCGACCGCACGACGGTCGTCGTCTCCTCCCCGAACTGGCACCGGCCGCCGACGACCGGGTCGACGCTCACCCCTCGGGAGGTGGAGGTGCTGAGGCTGGTGTCCGAGGCGATGAGCAACCGGGAGATCGCCCGGAGCCTGGACATCACCGAGGGGACCGTCAAGCGGCACATGCGCAACATCTTCGAGAAGCTCGACGCCGTCTCGCGGATCGACGCGGTGAACAAGGCCGTGGAGGCCGGCGCCCTGCCCTCGCACCGCAAGAAGGCCGAGCCGCGCTTCTGACCCCGGGCGGCGCCCCTCCGCCGCTCCGGCACCGCTCCCCGCCTCTCCTACCGGGCCCCCGCCCCACGGCCCCCCCCCCCCCCC
>NZ_JAUZMY010000061.1:0-20015 GCF_036327455.1 Nocardiopsis codii
GCCGCAGGGGGTGCGGCCCCACGTCGTGGTCCGGCACGGGGCCGCAGGGGGGAGGGGGAAGGGGCGCGGAGACCGTTCCCCCGGGACGGCCAGGGGTACGCGGGTACGAGCGGCTGGGGAGTGCTCTCAGCAGGCCTTCGGAAGGACGCGGAGAACACGGCCCTGCCCGCACGGACGGGGAGGCGGATCCGGGAGGCCGTACCCCTGCGGGTCCGCACCCTCGGGAGGCCGTGCCCCCACGGCCGGGCGACGGGAGGGACGGAGTTCGGGTCGGGGAAGCGACGAGGCCCCCGGGCCGGTGGGGACGACCGTCCCCGCCGGCCCGGGGGCCGATTCCGTTCCGCCTGTCCCGGGACCGCCCTCCGCCGCCGGCGGGAACGGCCCGCGCCCGCTCGGAGGCGGGCCCGGGAACAGGCGCCTACTCCGCTTCCTCGCCGGTGCCGAAGCCCAGGCCATCGGCGCACGGGTTGGACGTGGCGTTGCGCCCCTCGCCCGGACGGGCCGACGCCTCGTCCTCCGGCGACGGGGCGTCGCCCTCGGTCGCCTCGTCCGCGGGGGTGGGCGAGGTGCCCGGCGGGTCCTGCGGCGCCGGCGCGTCGTCGGCCGCGAGCAGGGCGGGCAGGGGCCGGTCCTCGCGCACCGCGGCGAACAGTTCCGCGGACTCCGCCTCGTACCACATGACCCGGTTGGGGTCGGAGGGAGCCTGGTACCAGGGCACGGTGTGGAACTCGATGTCGGACAGGTCCACGTCGGCCAGGGTGACGGCGACCGAGAGCATCCGGTCGAGCGTGAGCTCCTGGTCGGTGGCGCTGTGCTGCGCCACCGCCTGGAGGATGCCGTTGAGCTTGGTCGGACTGCTCATCACGTCACTGCTGGTCACCTGGTCCGCCAGGGCGGCGAGGAACATCTGCTGCCGGTCGATGCGGCCGATGTCCCCGCCGTCCCCGATCTCGTAGCGGGCACGCACGAAGGACAGGGCCTCGTCGCCGTCGAGCGTCTGCTGGCCGGCGTCGATGTCGAGTTTGGACCGGCGGTCGCTCATCGGTTCGGGGATGCAGATGTCGACGCCGCCGATGGCGTCGACGACGTCCCGGAAGCTCATGAAGCTCAGGTGCACGAAGTGGTCGACGCGGATGTCGGTCAGCGACTCGACGGTGCGGACCACGCACGGAGGGCCGCCGTGGTACATGGCGGCGTTGACCATCCCGAAGTAGCCGTACGTTCCCTCGGTGTTGCCGTACGGGTCGCACTGGGGCAGCTGGACCAGGGAGTCCCGGGGGAAGCTGATCACGGAGACGCGGTTGTCGGGGGAGATGTGCGCCAGCATGATCGAGTCCGAGCGCTCGCCCTCGAACTCGCTGGTGTACGCGGTGCTGCCCTCCTCGTAGCCGTCGGAACCGATGAAGAGGATGTTGACGGCGTCGCTGATCTTGTCGGGGCGGTCCTCCTCCTTGAGCGCCGAACCCAGGTCGTGCTGGATCATGCCGGAGCGCAGGGAGTGGTAGTAGCCGTAGGCGGTGGCCACCCCGCCGGCCATGACGAGGGCGAGGACGGCCGCGGTCCACACGGCGATTCTGCGGCCCCGGCGTCGCTTGCGGGGGCCGGGGGGAGGGGCGGACGCGGTCCCACCGCCGTCACCGCCGTCACCGCCGTCACCGCCGTCACCGCCTGAACCGCCGTCACCGCCTGAACCGCCGGCTGCCACGGCAGCGTCGGAGGCGTCGCCCTCGACCGGTTCACCGCCGACCGGGGCCGCGGAGTCCCTGCCCTCCGGCCCTCGCGGTTCGTCCGGGGGGCCGGAACCGGTCGCGGAGGCTGCCGCTCCGGCGGCCGGAACCGCGGAGACGGCTTCGTCGGCCGCGTTCTCGGCGCCCTCGGGCTCCGGCGGCGACGAGGTGGCCGTCACCAGCGCCATCACGTCCTCGTCGGCGAAGTCCCCGGCGGGCTCGGCCTCCACGGCGGGGGCGTCGTCCCGGCCGGTCCGCGGGGGCTTCCCGCCGTCGGTGTGCGCGGGGTCCGTACCCCGTGGTTCGTCCGAGGCCTCCGGCACCGCGGCGGGCTCCGGCGCGTGGGCGGTCCCGGCGTCCGTGTCCCCGGCGTCCGTGCCGGGCTCGTCGCCGCTCACGCCCTCGGGCGCGGCTCCGTCCGCGTCGGGGTCCGCGGACGCGGATGTCTCCGCTCCGGGCGCGGGGGCTGAGCCGGATGCCTTCTCGGGCGTCTCGTCTGGGGTCTTGTCCGCGACTGGATCGGCGGAGGAGTTCTCGTCAGCGGGCATCGTTGCAATCTCGGTGAGTTCGGACAGCGGGACGTGCCAACGGTCGGACACCGGACCGGAGGGCCACGTGTCCGTGTCTGGGGGAGGGCGGAGGTCGCGCGGGACACTGGTGCGGGTGGTCGCCCGGCCCGGGCAGTCTGGGGATCCGGGTGCGGCCCACGGGGAGTCGGTCGTACCGGCGCAAGGACGCGGCCGACGACACGGAAACCCGCGTGTGGCAGAGATCCTAGGTGAAGTTCTCGTCGATTGCGCGCTCAGGTTGTCCACGCGTGAGGCTCCTGACCACAATTGCGCAGCACAATTCCATTCTCGGACGGTTGTCCACCGACACCTCCGCGCCCGACTTTCTCATCCGTGCCCGCAAGAATCACATCTGACCCGCCGTGCGGACGGCAGAACAGGCCCGCACGACGGGATCACACGCAAGAAACCCGCGTTTTCCGGGTCAGTCGTCCCAGAAGGCACTGTCCTTCGCGGGCTCCTCCTCGGTGGCCGTGGATCGGCCGCCCTTGGCCGCGGGCTTCGCGGCCGGCTTGGCCGCGGCCTTGGCGGGCGTCGCCTTGGTGGTCTTCCGTGCGGTCGGCTTGGCGTCCGTGTGCCGGGGGCGCGGGGTCACGGCGCTCTTGGCGATGGGCTCGGCGGGGCGCGGCGTCTCACCGGAGTGGATGCTCAGCGCCTCCTCCTCGATGGTCAGCATCTTGCGAACCTGGGAGGGCACCTCGGGCAGCCGCTCGGAGCGCAGGTGGGCGCCCAGCACCTCCAGGGCGTGGTCGCACAGCAGCTGCCGGGCTCGCTCGGCCTTGACGCCGCTGAGCTCCTCGATCTCGGGGAGGTTGCGCTCGCGGAGCAGGCGGATGACGTCGCGCAGCCGGTCCCGGGTCTTGCGGTCGGTCATCGACATGACCGTCAGCTCGGCCTCGGCGAGAAAGCTCTCCTGGCTGCCGTCGGAGTCGCGCTCGGCGATGAAGGCACTGGTCAGGCTGCGGGCCGAGGAGCGGGAGGAGACGCGTATGTCGTTGCGCCTGATGTGCCGGGCCTGGAGGCCGGTCACCACGACACTGGTGACCAGGCTGATTCCGGCTCCCAGCAGGATCAACGCGAACGGGTTCTCTAGAAGCACGGGAAGGACCTTTCCGGGCGGGGGTCCGCACGGGGTGCGGTCACGGGGTGGTGACTGGGGATGTGCGGGTGCGGGGCCAGGTGGGGGGTGACTATTCGCCACATCAGGGGTGATTGTCAAGTGGCAGCACAAGGCAGACGCTCGTCGCGGAGAGCGTCATCGCAGGTCACAGGGGCAGGGTGGGTGGGCGGGTGCGGAGGGGCGGTGATCCTCTCCTCAAAGGGGTGCCCGATCGTACGGAGGGATAACGCACTCTGTCCACAGCCTGTGGACGGGCGCCTGCCGGGCGCCGGGCGGCGTCACCCGGCCAGGAGCTTGTTCACCGACTCCGGTGACAGGATCTCCTCGGTGACCATGGCCGCGCAGCCGCGCACCCCGGCGTCGTCCCACAGGGAGCTGGACACCACGCGCAACTGGCGGGTGGCCAGTGCGGTGCACTGCTGGAACACCACCTCGCGGACGCCGGCGACCAGGTGGTCGTAGGCCTCCGACAGATCCCCGCCCAGCACGATGACCTCGGGGTTGAGGAGGTTCACGGCGCCGGCGAGCGCCTCGCCGAGCCGCCGCCCGGCCTCCCGCACGAGGGTCACCGCCACGGGGTCGCCGCCGACGGCCAGGGCCACCAGGTCCTTGAGCGTGTCCACGCGCCGTCCCTGCTCGGACGCCCGGTCGAGCAGCCGCCGACCGCCCGCGACCGCCTCCAGGCAGTCGGTGTTGCCGCAGCGGCAGGGCAGGCCCCCGCCGTCGCGCACCGGGATGTGACCTATCTCCCCCGCGGCGCCGAGGGATCCGCGCAGCAGGCGCCCCCCGGAGAGCAGTCCGGCGCCGATCCCGGTGGAGGCCTTCACGAAGACCATGTCGTCGGGGTGGCCGTGCCCGCCGGCGATGTGCTCGCCCAGGGCCATCACGTTGACGTCGTTGTCGACCAGCACGGGGACCGGGAAGCGCTCCGCGACGAGCGGGGCCAGGGGCACGCCCGCCCACTTGCCCAGGAAGGGCCGGTCGTCGGCTCGGCCCGCGTGGAACTCGACGGTGCCCGGCAGGCCGATGCCCACGCCGCGCACGTCGCCGGGCCCGCGGCCGAGGGAGGCGATCTGCTCCGACCACGTGTCGAGCAGCCAGGGGACGGTCGCGTCGGGGCCCTTCTCCATGTCGGGGGAGCCGGGCGTGCGCACGAGGACGTCGCCGTTGAGGTCGCACACGGCCGCCTGGCTGCGGGCCATGCCGAGCGCGCTGGTGAGGATGAGCCCGCTGTCGGCGTTGAACTCCAGGAGCGTGGGGGGCCGGCCGCCGCTGGAGGCCGCTCCGGTCCCCTCCGTGACGAGGCCGCCGCCGATCAGTTCGGTGACGCGCAGGGCCACGGAGGGCCGGGAGAGCCCCGTGACCCGGGCGATCTCGGACCGGCTGGTCGCGGTACCGGAGCGGATCAGCTCCAGGATGTGGCCACTGGTGGCAGCGGAGGACAGGCGTACCGGGGTTCTGGCCATATCTCATTCAACCATGGGGTTACGCCTCGAAGGCTGGGAGGTTATGTAAATAAGTGTGCTCAAGTGTGCTTGGTTTTTTACCATAGTCCGGCGTAAGGTCGAAAGTGGCGAATGGCCCCGAACCCCACGGGCCATTCCTCCCACCCCCGCACCACCCCCCGTCGCAGCACCGTCCTTCCCCCCTTCTCCCTCCCCGCAGGAGCAGCCCGAAGATGTCGCAGCAGTCCGCGCCCCACCCCACCGACCTGGTGGTCTTCGGGGGCACAGGCGACCTGTCCATGCGTAAACTCCTCCCCTCCCTGTACCTGTTGGACCGCGACGGCCACCTGGACGAGGGGACGCGCGTCATCGCCGTCTCGCGCGACGGCCTCACCGACGCGGACCTGAGGGACAAGACCTCCTCGGCCGTCCGCGGCCATCCCGCCGTCCAGGTCGTCGAGCCCGACGTGCTCCGCCGCTTCCTCGACCGCCTCTCCCACGTCACCGTGGACGTCGGCGGGGACCCTGCCGGATGGACCGACCTCTCCTCCGCCCTCGTCCCGGACCGCGACCGCGTCTTCTACCTCGCCGTCCCGCCGATGATCTCCGGCGACATCTGCCGGGGGCTGGACGACGCCGGGCTCGTCACCCCCGAGGCCCGCGTGGTCATGGAGAAGCCCCTGGGGCGCGACCTCGCCTCCTCCCAGGCCGTCAACGACGCCGTGGGAGCGGTCTTCGACGAGCGGCGGATCTACCGGATCGACCACTACCTGGGCAAGGAGACCGTGCAGAACCTGCTCGTGCTGCGGTTCGCCAACGTCTTCCTCGAACCCCTGTGGAACTCCCGCTGGATCGACCACGTGCAGATCACCGCCACCGAGACCGTCGGGGTCGGCGGGCGGCGCGGGTACTACGACACCTCCGGCGCCATGCGCGACATGGTGCAGAACCACCTCCTGCAACTGCTCTGCCTGACCGCCATGGAGCCCCCGGCCACCTACGACCGCGAGGCCGTGCGCGACGAGAAGCTCAAGGTCCTGCAGTCGCTGCGGCCCCTCACCGGTGACCGGGTGGCCGAGGAGACCGCCCGGGGCCAGTACGGGCGCGGCACCGTCCAGGGCACCGAGGTCCTCGGCTACCTCGACGAGGCGGGCGGCCCCGCCGTCAGCGACACCGAGACCTTCGTGGCGCTCCGCGCCGAGGTCGCCAACTGGCGCTGGGCGGGTGTGCCCTTCTACCTGCGCACCGGCAAGCGCGTCGGCCACGCCCGCTCGGAGATCGTGATCCGCTTCCGGGAGGTGCCGCACACGATCTTCCCCGGCGTCGACACCGGGCCCGGCGCGGGCAGCCTCGTCATCCGGCTCCAGCCGGACGAGGGGATACACCTCACCATGCTGGCCAAGACGCCCGGCGCGGGGGCGCTGCGGCTCCGGCCCGTCCCCCTCGAACTCAGCTTCGCCGACACGTTCTCCACCCGCTCGCCCGAGGCCTACGAGCGGCTGCTGATGGACGTGCTGACGGGGGACTCCACCCTCTTCATGCGCCGCGACGAGGTCGAGGCGGCCTGGCGCTGGGTCGACCCCGTCATCGAGGCCTGGAACAACACGGACACCACCCCCGAGACCTATCAGGCCGGGAGCGCAGGCCCCGCAGGCGCGCACCGGCTCATCGGCCGCACCGGCCGCACGTGGTACGAAGAGGAGCAACCCCGATGACCGCGCACACCCCTGAGACGACCGGGTACGGGCCCGGCGTCCACCCCGTCGTCGCCGACGTCACCCGGCGCCTGGCCGAGCGCAGCGCCGACACCAGGTCCGCGTACCTGGCCCGGATCGCCGAGGCGGCGGGCCGGGGACCGGCCCGCAGCGCACTGGGCTGCGCCAACCTCGCCCACGGCTTCGCGGCCTGCGGCGTCTCCGACAAGCTCGCGCTGGCCGGCGACGTCAAGCCCAACCTGGCGATCGTCTCCTCCTACAACGACATGCTCTCCGCGCACCAGCCGCTGGAGACCTACCCGGCGCTCATCAAGGCCGCCGTCGCCGAGGCGGGCGGCGTCGCCCAGTTCGCGGGCGGGGTTCCCGCCATGTGCGACGGCATCACCCAGGGCCGCGCGGGCATGGAGCTGTCCCTGTTCAGCCGGGACGTCATCGCGATGGCCACCGCCATCGCCCTGTCCCACGACATGTTCGACGGCGCCCTCATGCTCGGGGTGTGCGACAAGATCGTGCCCGGCCTGCTCATCGGCGCCCTGTCCTTCGGTCACCTCCCGGTGGCGTTCGTGCCCGCCGGTCCCATGCCCTCCGGGCTGCCCAACAAGGACAAGGCGCGGGTGCGTCAGAAGTTCGCCGAGGGCAAGGCCGACCGCCGGGAACTCCTCCAGGCCGAGTCCGCCGCCTACCACTCGCCGGGCACCTGCACCTTCTACGGCACCGCCAACTCCAACCAGATGCTCATGGAGGTCATGGGCCTGCACCTGGCCGGGTCCAGCTTCGAGCAGCCCGGCACCCCGATGCGCGAGGCGCTCACCGCCGAGGCGGGCCGCCGCGTGCTCGGCCAGACCGCGCTGGGTGACTCCCACAACCCGGTCGGGAAGCAGGTCGACGAGCGCGCCGTGGTCAACGCCGTGGTCGCCCTGCTGGCCACGGGCGGCTCCAGCAACCACACGCTGCACCTGGTCGCCATCGCCCGCGCCGCCGGGATCGAGCTGACCTGGGACGACTTCGCCGACCTGTCCGAGGTGGTGCCGCTGCTCACCCGCATGTACCCCAACGGCGCCGCCGACGTGAACCAGTTCCACGAGGCCGGAGGCATGGCCTACCTGATCGGCACCCTCCTGGACGCCGGGCTGCTCCACGAGGACGTGCGCACCCTCATGGGTGGGGGACTGGGCCGCTACCGGCAGACCCCCAGCCTCGAAGGGTCCACCCTGACCTGGGGAGACGGGCCCAAGGAGAGCGGCGACACCACCGTGCTGCGCGGAGTGGACGACCCCTTCGCCCCCGACGGCGGCCTGCGCATGCTCTCGGGCAACCTGGGCCGCGCCGTCATCAAGACCTCGGCCGTCGCACCGGAGCGGCACGTCGTCGAGGCGCCCGCCAGGGTCTTCGCCGACCAGGCCGAGCTCCAGGCCGCCTTCACCGCGGGCGAGCTGACCGGCGACTTCGTCGCGGTCGTGCGCTTCCAGGGGCCGCGCGCCAACGGCATGCCCGAGCTGCACAAGCTCACCCCGCCGCTGGCCGTGCTCCAGGACCGGGGCCAGAAGGTGGCGCTCGTGACCGACGGCCGCATGTCCGGGGCCTCGGGCAAGGTGCCCGCAGCCATCCACGTCTCCCCGGAGGCGGTCGCCGGCGGCGCCCTCGCCTACGTGCGCGACGGCGACCTGATCCGCCTGGACGCCACCAAGGGCACACTGGAGGTGCTGGCCGACCTCGCAGGACGCGAGCCCGCGCTCCCCAGCGCGGACTCCTCGACCGGGACCGGCCGTGAACTGTTCGCCGCCCTGCGCGGCGTGGTCGGACCGGCGGAGGCCGGCGCCGGGGTCTTCTGACCCCGACCGCCACTCCCCGGGCCGCGGGCGCGCCGGGGGACCGGCCCTCGGGCCGCGGCGCGCCCACCCCGCCTCACGGCCGCCCGCACCGACGCGGGCGGCCGACCGCCCACGGCGGCCACCGGTGCGGCCGACCGGCCCACGGACCACCAGACAGACGGAGACACACATGACGACGAGCCCCCGTACGGGCGCCGACATCCTCGACCTCGCCCCGGTGATGCCGGTGGTGGTGGTCTCCGACGCGGAGACCGCCGTACCGCTCGCACGCGCACTGGTGGCGGGAGGCCTGGCCGGCATCGAGGTGACGCTGCGGACCCCGGCCGGGCTGGAGGCCATCGAGCGCATCGCGGCGGAGGTGCCCGAGGCCGTGGTCGGCGCCGGCACCGTGGTCACCCCCGATCAGGCGCGGGCGGCGGCCGACGCGGGTGCGCGCTTCCTGGTCAGCCCCGGGTGCACGGCCGGCCTCGCCTCCGCCATGGCCGACACCGGCCTGCCCTTCCTGCCGGGCGTGGCCACCGTGTCCGAGGCGATGGAGCTCCTGGAGCGCGGCCTGTCGGCGATGAAGTTCTTCCCCGCGGAGGCGTCGGGCGGCGCGGCGTTCCTGAAGTCTTTGACGGGTCCCCTGCCCCAGGTGCGTTTCTGTCCGACCGGCGGGATCACCGTCGCGTCGGCCCCCGACTACCTGGCCCTGCCCAACGTGGGCTGTGTGGGCGGCAGCTGGCTGACCCCGGCCGACCTGGTGGCGGCGGGCGACTGGGAGCGCGTCACCCAGCTGGCCAAGGAGGCCGCGGCCCTTTAGGCGGTGTCCCGCGCCCGCCCCGGCGCGTGCGGGCCGGGCTCCCCCGGTGGACGGGGCCGCTCCGCCGGGCGGCCCCGTCCGCGGCGCCGCCTACTCCGACTGGTTGAAGCGGACCACGGTGAGCCACACCAGGAGCACGCCGGCCCCGGCGACGAGTCCGACCTCGGCCGCCCAGGGGATCTGCCAGCCGAACCACGTGATACCGGGGTTGAACAGCGCCTCGGTCGCGGGGGAGGTGTCGAGGTGGGTGAAGACCGCCTGGCGCATGGGGTCGACGACGTAGGTGATCGGGTTGACCAGGGTGATCGCGGCCAGCCAGGAGGGGAGGTTCCCGATGGGGAACATGGCGCCCGACAACAGGACCAGGGGCGAGATGACGAGCTGGGCCATGCCCATGAACGCCTCGCTGCCCTTGACCGAGACGGCGATGAAGACGCCCATCGCGGAGGCCGTCAGCCCGACCATGAAGGTGAGCCCGAGCAGGGTGAGCATCAGCCCCGGTGCGTAGGGGACCCCCGCCAGTCCCGCGACCGAGAGGATCAGGCAGGCCTGGAGGGTGGCGAGGACCGCGCCGGAGAGCACTTTGCCCAGGATGACCGCGGAGCGCTTGGCCGGCGCGACGAGCATGCCGCGCAGGAAGCCGACCTCGCGGTCGGTGACGATGGTCGCGGCCGAGGACACCGCCGTGCCGATGACCGTCATGACGATCACGCCCGGGAACATAACGGCGGTCAGCGGCAGGTCGTCCTCGCCGCGGGGGATGAGCGAGCCGAAGCCCACACCGATCACGAACAGCCACATCACCGACTGCAGGAGCATCGCCACGCCCCGGCTGACGTCGTGGACGAAGCGGAAGAGGTCGCGCTTGAGCACGACCCGGATCGTGCGCAGGTCGTGGGCGAGCCCGAAGGGGGAGGTGGGGACGGGCTGGCGCCGCGTGGCCGTCATCGCGTGTCCTTCTCGTGGGGTGGCGTGGTGGGGAGGTGACGGGAACACCTTGTCCCGCCCGGCGGCGGGAAGGGGGAACCGTCGACGCCGCCGACCGGAGAGTGCCTCGTCGGAATGTGTTTATCGAACACCAGTTCGACAGAATGCGAGTCGGTCGCCCGCGGGGCGGCCGTCGCCGTCCGTGCGGCTCCGCCCGACCCGCCCGTCACTCGGTCCACACCGGGGCGGAGCCGATCCCGACCGGACCGGCGTCGTCCGCGCCGGAACGGCCCCGCGTGATCCTCGTGAGGAGTCTGGCTCCCGTCGCCGTCCACGATTCCCGGGAGACGGAGTAGTAATGGAGGTCCCACAACTGCCCCCGGAAATAGACGTGGCCCGGAAGGGTCGCCTCCTTGGGCGTGGCGAAGAGGGCCGACCCGAAATGCATCAGACTCGCGTCCGTGGTGAGGGCGTACACTTTCCGAAGGCCCTCCCATCGGGCGAAGGCGTAGTTGACCAGGAGCATCATGGATTCCGCTCCGACCCCCACCGGAATCCCCTCCGGGTCCATGAAGATGCCGATCTTCGCGTGTCCCGCCGGACTGTGTTCGCGGACCGACGCGAATCCCAGTACCTCGCCCTCTCGCGCCGTCTCGATCTGCAGCACCGAGACGGCGGTGTCGTCCACCGCGCGGAAGGACGTCTCGAAGTTGTCCCGTGAGGGCAGCGTCTCGATTCCGAGTTTCAGGAGAAGGTGGTACAACCCGCGGACGTTCTCCTCGTCGATGGGCCGGAATCGGACACGAGGTGTTTCGAGGTGGAGGGAGATCATCGCCGACCTTTGCGCCCTTTCCGTCGGTCGTGGGGGAGGGGCCCACGGAGGGGCGACATCCTCGCACGGAAGGGCCGGTTCCCGCGCGGACCCGGAGGGAAGGCCGGCGCTCGCGGGCCCCGGCGGCAATGGCGGAAACGGTACTCCGTTCCGTCGCGGGGTCGTGTCCCGCCGGCGGGACCGGCGCCCCGGAATACCCTCCTTGTCGTGAGGGCATTGCTGGCCTATCTTCTGTCCCGTCACTGTCGGACACCACCGAAGAAAGGCGGGCGCCGTGACGATGTCAGACGTCTTCTCCCTGCAGGGAATGGATATCTCGCTTGAGGCCGAAACCCTCCTCAACAGCGGTCTGAGCTATGTCGGATGCAGTGGCGACGTCATTGTCCAGCCGAGCTGACGACCGCTCCGGCATGCGGTAGGCATTTCTTCGCCCATCCCGGGGCCGGTGTGGGGCGGAGCGGGTGCGGCCCGACCCGGCGCCGGGCTCGGCCGAAGCCGCCCCTTGTGGTCGGGGGCGGTTTCTCCTATCTTCCCCCTTGTAGGTATTCCCCCATCCCCCATTGTTCTTTCTCAGGAGGAAACATGATCCTTTCTGATGTTCTCGGCCTCCAGGAGTTCGAGGTGGCAGTCGACGAGAGCGTGATGCTCAACAGCGGCCTCAGTCTCGTCGGGTGCAGCGGCGACGTGATCACCCAGCCCCAGTAGTCGTTCCCCGGGGGACACCGTGGGGGGCCCGCCCTCCACAGCGTCCCCTCCGCACTTTCCGGCCGGTCGGCGACGGTCCCGGCCGGCGGAGAGGCCGCACGTGATGATCTTCCCCCACCTCGCCACGGCCGACGTGACGCTCGCCGCCACCAGCACCAGGCGGGGCGCCGCGGTCCGCGACGAACTCGTCGGGCACGGGCTGGACGGGCTTCCCGGGCGCGACGCCTTCGACGCCCTCTGGCCCGGCAGGTACGACCAGGTGGGAGCCCAGTTCCTCCTCCACGTCCCGGCAACCGGCCGGGTCGCGGGCTACGCCTCCGCGCACGGCTTCAACTCCCAGGCCCGCCACGGCTGCGGATCGCTGGTCGTGGACGAGCGCGGACTCGGTCCGGACGGGGCCACCGACGCCTACGCGCTCACCGTCAACTACGCGTTCTCGATGTGGAACCTGCGCAAGTTCTACCTGTGGACGCTGGAGGAGGACCTCGCGGCCCTGCGACGGGTCGGCGCCGAGGTCGTACTGGAGGGCTCGCTGCCCGAGTACGTGCTGGACGGCGCCGAACTGCGCACGGCCCACGTGTTCGCCGTCTACCGGGACGCGTGGGAGAGCGTGGGCGCCGAGTTCGTCCGTGGGCGCGCGGGTGAGACGCTTCCCGCCTGACCCCGGCGCGGAGCCGGGGGCGGGGCAGCGCGACCGCGCCCGTGTCCGTCGGGGACCGGGCGCTCCACCGACGGAGAGCAGGTGAACGGCGATGGCGGCGGACGGGCCGGACATGATGGTGCGGGCGAGCGGCCTGGCCAAGAGCTTCGGCGAGGTCGAGGCGGTCAGGGGGGTCGACCTCGAGGTGGCCCCGGGTGAGCTGTTCGGGCTCCTCGGCCCCAACGGGGCGGGCAAGTCCACGCTGATCGGGATGCTCTCCACGCTCATCACGCCGACGGCGGGGACGGGCGCCGTCGCCGGGTTCGACATCGTCCGGGAGCGCCCCGACGTGCGCCGCAGTATCGGCCTGGTGTTCCAGGAGCAGACCCTCGACCGGTACCTGACGGGTTGGTACAACCTCAAGTTCCACGCCGAGATCTACGGCGTCCCCTCCCACGAGGTCGAGGAGCGGGTCACCCGGGCGCTGGAGGACGTGGGTCTGTGGGAGGAGAGGGAAAGGCTGGCCGGTACCTACTCCGGCGGCATGCGGCGGCGGCTGGAGATCGCGCGCGGCCTGCTCCACCGGCCCCGCCTGCTGTTCCTCGACGAGCCGACCGCGGGGCTCGACCCCCGGTCCCGCGAGGCGATCTGGGACCGCGTCCGCGAGCTCAACGAGCGCGAGGGCATCACCGTGCTCATGACCACGCACTACCTGGAGGAAGCCGAGAACTGCGGGCGGATCGCCATCATCGACGGCGGGCAGATCGTCACGGTCGGCACCCCCGCCGAGCTCAAGGCGCAGATCGGCCAGGACCGCGTGGAGATCGTCGCCCGCGACCCGCACACCCTCGGCGAGGAGCTGAGGACCCGGCTCGGCCTCACCCCCGTGGTGCAGGGCGACACCGTGTGGTTCACGGTGGCCGGGGGGCGGCGCTTCGTCCCGCGCGTGTTCTCCGAGGTGGACGCGGAGATCACGTCGGTCCAGGTCAAGTCGCCGTCGCTGGACGACGTCTTCCTCGCGCGGACCGGACGGGGCATCGACGGCCCCGCCCCGGGCGGGGCCGAGCCACAGGCCGGCGGCTCCCGGCGCTGAGCCCGCGCCCCCGGAGCACCGACCCGGGACCGTGCGCACCCCTACTATGTCCGTATGGCTGAGGTAAGCGCGCGTCACGGGTCGTGGTCCTTCGACGGGGCGGCCCTGTGGATCACCCCCGGGCGCAGAGCCCACCCCCTGCGCCGCGGCCTCGGAGTGGTGTCGCTGCCGCTGCCCGCGCTGGCGGGCGTCGTCTTCGAGCCCCGGCGCAAGGGCGGGACCCTCCGAGCCCACCCGCGTCCGGGCGCCGACCCCTTCACCGAGGTGACGGGCGGGCACCTGAGCCGCAGCGGCGACCCCTACCAGCTGCGCGTGGGCAAGGAGAAGGCCCTCGTCGCCGAGTACCTCGCCGAGACCGTCACCGAGGAGATCGCCGCCCTGGCCCCGGGCGACGCGACCGACCCCGACCGCTACCTGGTCGAGGCCCCCGCGGCCCCGGTCCGCGCCGACGTGGGCGACGCCTCGGTCGTCTTCGACGGCGCCCACGTCTACCTGCGGCCCAACTGGAAGGCGGAGTCCGCCAAGCGGGCGGCCGGTCCCCAGCGGCTCGCCCTGGACGAGATCGCCGAGGTCCGGTGGACCTCCGTCGCGAGCGGCGGGGACGGCAGTCTGCGGTTCGTCCCCTTCGGCAGGACCGAGTCCGTCCTGCCCAGGTACGACCCCTTCGCGGTGCACTGGAGCCTGTGGGGAACGGACTACGAGGGCGGGACCACGGCCGTCGTGGCGACGGCCGTCACGGCGCTGCTCCCGCACCCCACCGCACGCGGAAAGGCCGTCGAAGGCGGCCGCACGCTCCCCGCCCTGCCGTGGCGCCGGGCACGGCAGGAGCCGGAGGAGGCCTGACGCCGGTCAGCCGTCGGCGCGCACGGCCACCCACAGGCCGTGGGCGAACGGCTCGATCCGCAGGTGCTCGGCCGTGCAGCCCGCCTTCTCGAAGGCCGCGGCGTACTGCTCCGGCGTGAACAGCGACATCTCCCACCCGTCCGTGGCGTGGCTCAAGCCCTCCTCGGGGTCGGCCACCGCGTAGTGCACGACCATGCGCATCCGGTCGCGCCTGCCCGTGACGCGGGTGGAGTGGGACAGGCGCACGACCGTCCGGCCGCCGTCCTCGACCAGGTCGCGGGAGACGTGCCCCGGTGTGAACCCCTCCGGTCCGACCCAGGGCTCGATCACCAGAACACCGCCCGGGTTCAAGTGGTGCACGAGCCCCTGGACGACGGAGACGAGCTCGTCCTCGGATTCCAGGTGCGGAATGGCGAACATGCACGTGATGACGTCGAACCGGGCGTCCAGCGCCACCTCCCGCAGGTCCGAGCGCCACGTCCGCAGGCCGGGCACCCGGGTGCGGGCCAGCTCCAGCATCTCGTCGGACCCGTCCAGCCCCGCGACCCGGTCGAAGTGCCCGGAGAAGGCGCGCAGGTGCAACCCCGTGCCGCACGCGGTGTCCAGCAGGGAGTCCGCCGCGGGACTGCGCTCGCGGACCAGGCCGGCGATCAGGGCGGCCTCGGCGCCGTAGTCCTTGCCCCGGTGGAGCATGACCGTGTCGTACACGGACGCGTAGCTGCTGTCGTACATCGGATGGGCCTTTCCGTCAGTGGCCGCCGGGGCCGGGGGCGTCCACCGCCCCGAACCCCCGACGGCCCGCCTCGTGTGCACGTGCCGGGGCGCGGTGCGCCCGCGTCGGCGCCGGGACCGCGCGGTCCCGGCGCGGGTCCTCAGCCGGTCCCCTTCCCCGCGGTCGCGGGCGGCTCGGAGAAGAACGGCAGGAAGGGGCTCCCGCCGCCGGACGCCGCGGCCAGGGCCAGCAGGATGCCGGCGCCGCCGGTGGCGAGGTCCATGGACAGGCGCGGTACCCGTCCGCCGTGGAACGCGGTGTGGCCGCGGAAGGGCAGGGCGTACCACTCCAGCTCGCGGACGCGGGAGCGCAGGTCCTCCTCCGCCCCGCCGAGCCGGGCGAGCGCCGCGACCTGCCCGGCCTTGCCGTGGAGCAGGTCCGCCTGCGCGTACAGCAGGGTGTGGCACGACCGGCTCAGCGCGGGAAGGCTCTCCGCGCAGCGCTCGTCGGACCTGTGCGCCAGGAGTTCCTGGACGACGAGGGCGACGCCGAGACCCCCGGCGTCGATGTTGGGGAGGGCGCGCGCGCCGCGGTCGCGGACCAGCAGGGTGCCGTCGGGGGAGGTGACGCACTGGTCCAGGTCCAGGTGCAGCGCCCGCACCGCGGCGTCGGTCCAGGCGGTGTCGCCCGTGGTGCGGTACAGCGCGAGCAGGGCCAGGGCCACGCCGCTCCAGCCGCGCATGAGCCCCGCCCGTCCGGTGGCCGGGCCGCCCCCGGAGGCCGACGCGACCGCCTCGGCGAGCCGGCCGCCCAGCTCGGCGGCGCGGGCCGCGTACTCGCTCCCCGCGTCCCCCGCGGCGAAGTGCGCGAGGTTCGCGCAGACCCCGGCCGTCCCGGAGAAGAGGGAGACGCCCCCGACCGGCTCCTCGGCGTTGCGGTCCAACAGGTCGGCGGCCTCCTCGCGGTGGCCCAGGTGGTCCAGCGCGTACGCCAGGCCCGCGACCCCGTCGTAGAAGCCCTGCCGGGGGGAGCGCAGGCGGCGCGACGCCGCCAACAGCCACGCCTCGTGCTCCTGAGAGCGCCCCTGCCCGGCCCGGTCCAGGGCCCACAGGACCCCGGCCGCGCCGTGGGCCATGCCGTAGCCGCCGGACACGAACTGCTGGAGGTCTCCGGGGAACAGCCGGTCGGTGCGCTCCGGCGTGGCGGACGCCCGGATGCCAGTTGCGACGGCCCGCGGGGTCACCGGGGTCTGCGCCGGGGCACGGGAGTCCGGGACCAGCTCGCGCTCGATCTCGTCCGCCCATGCCGGGGGCACGGGGAAGAGCTCGCGGAGCACGCCGAGCAGGGCGACCGCCTTCTCCGGGGCGAGCGCGGTGATCCGGGAGAAGGGGAGGAAGACGGACAGGCGCGTCGCGGCGAGGGCGTAGGCGTCGACGGCCGGGCCGGTCCTGGCCGACGTGGAGAAGCCGGGGGCGCCGAGCGGAGCCCGTCGACCGTCGTCGTCCGCGTCGAAGGCGAGCTCGTAGTCGATGAGGGCGACGTTGTCCTCGGAGTCGACGATGACGTTGTTGGCGTGCAGGTCGCCGAAGACGAGGCCGCGGTCGTGGACGGCGGCGAGGACCGCCTCCAGTCGGCCCAGGATGCGAAGGGCGCGCTCCGTGAAGGCCGCGAGGCTGTCGGCGCCGGGCCGGGCGTCCGTCACACCGGGGTGGTGGATGGAGCCCCACGAGCCCAGGGTGCGGCCCTCCATGTACTCCTCCACCAGGAACCGGTGGCCGCCCAGCGTGAAGCTCCCGAGGAACCGGGGGACGCCCGGGACGCCGTCCAGGCGTCGCAGGTTCTCCTCCTCGCGCTCCTGGCGCGCCACCGCGTCCCGCAGGTCCCGGTCCAGGCCCGCGTGCGGACGGGCTTCCTTCAGGACGACCTGGAGGCCGTCCTCCTCACGGCGGCCCAGGTAGATGCCGCCCCCGTTGGAGAAGTGCAGGGCCTTCTCCACGACGTAGGGCTGGCGCTCCTCGGAGGACCGGGCGGCCAGGTGGGGCTTGAGGACGTCGGGGAGCTCCACCCAGGACGGGGGCGAGAACGAGGGGACGCGGCGGTCCGGGACGAGGGAGCCGTCCGGTGCGCGCAGCGCGGGGATCCGGGAGCCGTGCGCGTCGAGGCACCACTTCTCCCGGAACGCGCCGTACCTGACGTAGAGGGGGCCCCGGTCCCACCGCAGGTCGCTGAGGACGTACGGTCCGGGACGCCCGCCGACCAGGGCCGAGAGCCCGTGCAGGGTCCGCTCCAGCTCCTCCTCGTCGCGGGGGTAGACGGTCAGGAGCTTGCCGCTGGACGCGCGGGCCGCGTACTTGGCGTTGGTCGCGACGAGGATGCTCTTGTCGAGAAGGTACTTGAAGGGGATCCCGTGCCCGGTGCAGTAGTCCCACACGTCACGGCAGGTCGCGTCCGCGCCGTCCACCGTCGCCGAGACGTGGATCTTCCAGCCCTGCTCGGGCAGCGCGGGGTTTTCGGGGGTGACGACCTGCCAGAGACCGCTCCGTGTGCGCTTCCAGCCCGTCGGGGGCTCCAGCGCGCTCACGGAGAACTCCGCCGGGACCACGAGGGCGTGGCGGGAGCCGTCCGTCAGGCGGCTCGGTTCCTCGAAGAACAGCGGGTCCGCGAGCGTGTACATCTCGAACAGGTCGAGCATGGGCTTCCCTCCGGGAGGCGTGGCGGTACGGGCTCGGCCGCGCGGGGCGCGCGGCTCACTCGGGCCGGGAGCCCCCGGCGGCGGCCCTGGACCTGGGCCCGCGCGCGATCCTGTCGAGGATGGGAGCGCCGTTGGCGGTCCAGGCGCTCCGGGACACCGAGTAGAAGTGCAGGTCCCACAGTCGGCCCTGGAAGTAGACGTGTCGGGGGAGTGACGCCTCCCGGGGGGTGGACAGGAGCGCCGACCCGAATTGCCCCAGGCTCGCGTCCGTGGTCAGAACGTACACTTTCCTGAGGTAATCCCAATTCGCGAAAGCGTGGTTGACGAGCAGCATCATGGATTCGGCGCCCACGCCCACGGGAAGGCGGTTGGTGCGCATGAAGATCCCCAGTTTCACATGACCGGCCGGGTCGTGCTCGCGGATCGACCCGAAACCGAGGACCTCGCCCGTGCGCCGGAGTTGGATCTCGAATATGTCGACGAATCGCTTGGCCACCGAGTGGTAGGACTCGGAGAAGGCGTCGCGTGAGGGAAGGCTTTCCAGGCCCAGTTCCGTCAGGAGGTCGTAGAGTTTCGTGACGTTCTCCGGCGCGATGGGGCTGAATCTGACGCGCGGGGTCTCGAGGTGCGGTGTGAGCATGGCGCGACACTCTAGGGGCCGTGCCCCGGCCGCCGCCGCCCGTGCCCGGCCGGGCGCCGGGGCCGAGCCAGGTCGGGGCCCGGAGGGTGGCTCGGGGCGCCGGTCCCGGCGTCCCGCCGGCGGGACAGCACGTGTGCCGTCGGCGGAACGGGGCGCGGGCGGCTCCCCGCGTCGGCGGTCGGCCCGGGGAGGGGACGGCCGCCGGGGTGCGGGCTTCTTGTCGCACCGGATAAATTGCCCTAGGTTCTGAACCGCCAGTATCCGACTGCGCACAGGAAAGGAGCCCAGACATGGTTCACACTGACGTCCTGTCTCTTCAGGAGATGGACACCGTCCTCGACGAGGCCGTTCTGCTGAACAGCGGTATCAGCTACTTCGGTTGTAGCTGATTGTTTTGACGCGCTGTGGAGATGCCAATCTTCACAGCGCTTTTCTCTGCTCTGCCCAGAAGTGTCGGGAGAAGTTGTGCACGAGATCGTTTTCCCCCATCTGGAGACGCGGTCGGCCAGGCTCGCGTCCACCGGCGAGAGGTTCGGGGAGGCGGTCCACGACGAGCTCTCCCGGCTCGGTCTGGCCGGGATGCCGAGCCGCGACGTCTTCACCTCGCTCTGGCCCAGTCGGTTCGAAGGCGTGGCCGCCCAGTTCTTCGTGGAGGAACCGGTGTCCGGCCGGGTCTGCGGGTACGCCTCCCTGCACTCCCTCAACCCGAACGGGCGCTACGTGAAGTGCGCCCTCGCCCTGGACACGGCTCTGCTCGGGCCGGAGGGCGTCACGGACGCCCACGCCCTCGCCGTCAACTACGCCTTCTCGATGTGGAACATCCGCAAGCTCTACTTCTGGGTGGTCGACAGCGGGATCCCGGGCCTGCGTGCGACGGGGGCGCCGACGCCCCGGGAGGGCACCCTGGTCGAGTACCTGCGCG
This sequence comes from Nocardiopsis codii, assembly GCF_036327455.1. Taxonomy (NCBI): domain Bacteria; kingdom Bacillati; phylum Actinomycetota; class Actinomycetes; order Streptosporangiales; family Nocardiopsidaceae; genus Nocardiopsis; species Nocardiopsis codii. The sequence goes on from NZ_JAUZMY010000061.1 coordinate 19,217, forward strand.
ACGGGGAGAGGCTCCGCTCCGTGCGGATCTTCGCCGTCTACCGCGAGGAGTGGGACGGGACGGGCGCCGCCTACGTGCGCGCGGCGGCGGCCGGGGGCCCGTCCGCGTGAGGGCGGGCCGGGACGACGGGGGGCGGGGGCGGCCGTGCGCGTGCTGATCGCGACGCAGGCGGAGAGGACCCACTTCCTGGGGATGGTGCCCCTGGCGTGGGCCCTGCGGGCCGCGGGGCACGAGGTGCGGGTGGCGAGCCAGCCGCACCTGCTGCCCGTGGCCACCGACGCGGGGCTGCCGTTCGTCCCGGTCGGCCGGGACCACTACTTCGCCCGGGTGAGCCGGAACGGGGCGGCCGACCGCCACCTGGACTTCGACATGGCGGAGGACCGGGACGAGGTCCTCACCTGGGATCACCTGCGCGAGGGCTACGGCAAGGTGGTCACCTGGTGGTGGCGCATGGTGAACGACCCCATGCTCGACGACCTGGTGTCGCTGTGTCGCGAGTGGCGTCCCGACCTCGTGGTCTGGGAGCCCTCGACGTACGCGGCCCCCCTCGCCGCCGAACTGTGCGGCGCGGTCCACGTCCGGCACCTGTGGAGCGTGGACCTGTTCGCCCGGATGCGCCGCCGTTTCCTGGCGCGGATGGCCGAGCAGCCCGCCGCCGAGCGGGAGGACCCCCTGGCCGCCTGGCTGGGCGCCCGCGCCGCCCGCCACGGCGTCGAGTACTCCGAAACCCTGGTCCACGGACAAGCCACCCTCGAACAGATCCCCGCCTCCCTCAGGGTCCCCACCCCCCACGACCTCA
>NZ_JAUZMY010000062.1:0-19352 GCF_036327455.1 Nocardiopsis codii
GTGGGGGGTGAGGTGTTGGGGGGTGTGGTGGAGGAGGAGTTCGGTGGTGTGGGGGGTGGGTTCGGTCATGTGGGGGCTCCGGGAGGGGGTGTGATGTCTGTTTTCTGAGTTTCGACAAGTCAGCTTATCGAAAGTCAGGGTTTGGGGTGGTTCGGGGGGTGGGTTTGGGGTGGTTGGGCCCGGTCCCGGTGTGTGGGCCGGGAGTGGAGGGGGAGGGGGTGCGCCCCCAGGGGTGGGGCTCCTGTGCCGGGGCGGTGTCGTGCTGTCCGCCGGTGCGCCGAATGTCGGGGGGAACCGGTCACCATGGCGGTGGCCGCTGCGCTCCGGCGCCCGGCCGCTCCTCGCACCGAGTCCGCCCCGAACGCCCGACGGAACTGAGAGCTCATGCCTGATCGCCTCACCCCGGCCCGATTCGTCGCCCTCTACGAACTGGGCGCCAATCCTGACATCCTCGACCTTCGCGACACGATTCCCGACCGGCGGCGTTGGGAGTGGTTGATCGAGGCCGGGCTCGTCGAACGGTGCGAGGCCGCGGACCCCGATTACGCCTACCGGGTCACGGAGGCGGGCCTTGTCGTGCTGCGGGAGCATCTGACGTACCTGGAGGAGCGCGATCGTGAGCAGTTGCCGCACCGCTCCGGGAACGAGTACGGCATCCAGCGCAGCGTTCCGTACTCCCGCGCCCGGCTGGACGCGGCTCTGGCGCGGCGCGCGCAGGGCCTGGCCGCCCCGCCCGCGGGGCCTGCGATCCCCGAGTGGCGGTTCGGGCAGGGGATGCAGGTGTGGTCGGCGTCGCCTCCCGATGTGCTCGCGGCGGTGGCGGTGCTGCGGGAGTCCGGGCACACGCCCGCGGTCTTCGTGGGGGGCGGGCCCGAGGCGGGGGGCTTCTACGTGGAGTCGCGTGCGGAGTGCCTGTACGTGTACCACGTCAAGGAGGGCCGGTCGGCCCGGGAGGACGGAGCGTGGTTCACGGCGGAGTTGGACGGCTACGCGGACGCGCTGCGCGCGGGCGGGTGGCATGTGGGGTCGGGTGGTTCTCGGTGTGTCCATGTGCGGGCGCCCGGTTCCGTGAGCGCGGGCGGTGGTGGCCTGCGGGCTGCTGCCGGATCTGGGCGGCCAGGGGGTCGGAGCTGACGCACCGTGTGCTTGCCCGGCCTGGCGGCGATGCGGTGTCCGGGCGGTTGCGGGCCTTCGTCTCGGCCACGGGCTTGTGGCGTGAGCAGGGGTGGCCGGCCGGCGGCACGCTGGTGCTGATCCGTCGCAGGCCGGGAACGCCCGATCGCGCCCGGGGCCTGGATCGCGCCGGGATCGAGCGGCTGCTCACCCGGGACGGCGGTGCGTACTGGCGCGCCGGGTCGACTCGTGTTCCAGGCCTTTGCGCCGGTCCTCGCCCGTGCTGGCGGGACCTGGAACCGCTGTGCCCCCAGCGGCCACCCACAGTGTTCAGAGTGGTGGGGGCCCGGGGAGCGCAGATCGCTCGATCAGGGACTTTCGCCGGTTGGCGTGGGGCCGCGCCGTACGGCGCGGCCGGGCCGCGGGGGTTATCGCAGGCGGGAGCGGCGCATCTTGCCGGAGGCGGTGCGGGGGAGTTCGTCGACGAAGTCGATGACCTGGGGTGCGGCGTGGGTGGCGAAGTGGGTGCGGACCCATTCCTTGAGGTCGTCGGCGAGTTCGGGTGCGGCGGTGTGTCCGGGGGTGAGGACGATGCGGGCGCCGATGAGCTGTCCGGCGATTTCGTCGGGGATGGAGTAGACGCCGCATTCCTCGACGGCGGGGTGGTCGTTGAGGACGGCTTCGACCTCGGTGGGGCCGATGCGGTAGCCGTGGGTGAGGATGGCGCCGTCGTCGCGGGTGGAGAAGAAGATCTGGCCCTTGCGGTCCTGGATGCCTGTGTCGCCGGTGAGGTAGTGGGCGTGGTCGGGGGTGAAGCGGATCTGGGAGGCGGCTTCGTTGTCGAGGTAGCCGTTGAACCAGGCGAGGGGGCTTTCGGCGAGGTCGATGGCGATGCGGCCGTAGGTGCCCAGGGGTGCGGGGTCGTCGGAGATGGCTTCGAGGACCTGGATGCTCCAGCCGGGGAGTGCGGGGCCGATGGCGCCGGGGACCAGGGGGGTGGTGGGGGTGGGGGTGTCGCCGTTGGGGATGCCGATGCACCAGCCGAGTTCGGTCTGTCCGTAGTGGTCGCGGACGGGGACGCCGAAGACGTCGGCGACCCAGTCGATGACGTCGGGGGCGAGGGGTTCGCCGGCGCTGGTGAGGCGTTGGACCATGACTTCGGGGGGCAGGGTCTTGGTGGCGGCGCGCAGGGTGCGGTAGGTGGTGGGGTCTGCGGCGAGGTTGGTGACGCCGTAGATGCCCAGGACGTCGAGGGTGAGTTCGGGGTCGAAGAATCCGGCGCGCAGGGCGAGGGAGCCGTGTCCGGCCAGGAGTGGGCTGATGAGGCCGTGGTAGAGGCCGTAGGCGGAGCCGGGGTCGGCGGTGTTCCAGTAGACGTCGTCGTCGTGGACGCCGAGGCCGTAGTGGTGGTAGGCGTGCATGGCGGTGAGGGCGCGGGCGGGGACGGGGACGCCGCGGGGTGGGCCGACGTTGGCGGAGACGTAGAGGATGGCGAGGGTGCCGTCGCCGCCGATGGCGGTGTCGGTGGTGGGTGGGGTGGTGGTGGCGCGTTGGGTGAGGGTGGTGAGGGTGTGGTCGCCTTCGCGGAGGGGGTGGGTGCCGGTGGTGGCGATGTCCCAGGCGGGGGTGTGGGGGGCGTGGTCGAGTTTGGTGCGGTATTCGTCGTCGCAGACGACGAGGCGGGTGCGGGAGTTGGTGAGGCGTTCGGTGATGGCGGAGGGGGCGAAGGAGGAGAGGAGGGGGACGAGGACGGCGCCGAGTCGCCAGACGGCGAGGGCGGTGATGGTGAGGTCGATGCCTTTGGGGAGGAGGGTGGCGATGCGGTCGCCGGTGGTGATGCCGAGGTCGGCGAGTCCGGTGGCGAGGGTGCGGGAGCGGTGGGCGAGTTCGCCGTAGGTGAGGGTGGTGGCGGTGAGGGTGGGGCCGATTTCTGTGGTGGCGACGGTGTGGGGGTTGTGGCGGTCGCAGAGGAGGTGGGCCACCGATGTGGTGGGTGTGTCGTAGGTGGCGAGCCAGTCGCGTAGGTGGTGCGCCGGGTCGGGCACGGGCATCGGTGGTCTTCCTCGGTTTCGGTGGTTTTGTTGGTATCGGAGGGTTACGTCAACACTATGCCCACCTGTGAGGCTGGCCTCACTCGCGCCGGGTGTGGCGGCTCGGTCATGATGTGGGGATGGATAGTGGTGCTGTTGCGGAGCGGTTCGGTTTGGGTGCTGGTGAGCGTGCGTGGTTGGAGGAGGCCGCGCGGTTGCCGGAGCCGGTGAGGGCGTTGGTGGTGCCTTCGGGTGCGGGGGCGGCGCGGGTGTTGGACCTGTTCGCTCTGGAGGGGGCGGATCGGGCCGAGGTGGAGGGGTTGTGGCCGGGGTCCGGTGGGCCGTGGGGTGAGTGGCCGCCGGAGTTGTGGCACGTGGTGGAGTGCATGTACCGGCGGTTGTGCGCGGACGCTGATCTGCCGGCGGGGGTGTGGCGGGACTGGCCGTCGCTGGTGGGTGTGGAGGATCCGCGGGTGCGGGTGGCGTCGTTGTGGGCGTTCGCGGCGATGGTGGAGGCGCAGTTCGCGGCGCATGGGGCGCGGGGTGTGGAGCGGTCGGTGACGGTGGCGACGCTCGCGGATGTGGGTGTGCAGGTGGGGCGTTCGCGGCGGATGTTCGGGCGGTTGTCGTTGGAGACGGCGTCGTGGGTGGCGGCGCAGTTCCGTGGGCGTCTGTTCTGGGTGGGCGGGTTGCAGTTGGAGCCGGCGGTGTTGGGGTACCAGGGCGGGGTGGAGTGGTACTCGCCGGAGGAGGCCGGGGGGTTGGGTCCGGGGATGGGTGTGGGTGATCCGGTGTTGCGGTTGCACATTCCCACGGGCGGGTTGGATCCGGTGTCGGTGGGGGATGCGCTGGGGCGGGCGCGGGGGTTCGCGCGGGAGTGTTTGGGGATCGATCCGGTGGTGGCCACGTGTACGTCGTGGTTGTTGGATCCGCAGTGGGGTGAGGTGTTGGGGGAGGGGTCCAACATCGTGGGGTTCCAGCGGCGGTTCACGCTGGTCGGTGTGGGTCAGCCGGGGGAGGCGGACGTGTTCCGGTTCGTGTTCGGCAGTGCGCGGGTGGATGTGGCGGGGGTGTCGCGGCGGACGCGGTTGGAGCGTGCGGTGGTGGAGCGGTTGGAGTCGGGGGGTTCGTGGCAGGTGCGTACGGGGTGGGTGCGGTTGCCGTAGGTGCGGTGGGTCGGCCCGCGCTGCGCGGTGCGGGCCGACGCCGGGTGGCGCTGTCAGCGTTTGAGGAAGTCGAGCAGGTCCTGGTTGAACCTCTCCTTGTCGCCGGGGACCAGGGCGATGCCGTGTGAGCCGCCCTCGTAGACCTTGAGTGTGGCGTCGGCGATGATCTGTGCGGACTTGCGGCCGGTGGCGTCGATGGGGACGATCTGGTCGTCGTCGCCGTGGACGATGAGGGTGGGGACGTCGATGCGGCGCAGGTCCTGGGTGAAGTCGGTGTGGCCGAAGGCGTCGACGCATTTGACGCCGGCCTGGATGGTCTGGTGCATGGCCATGAACCAGAAGGCGTCCTTGTTGCCCTGGGTGACCTTGTTGCCGGGGCGGTTGGCTCCGAAGAATCCTTCGGCGGTGTCCTTCCAGAACTGGGAGCGTTCCTTGAGGATGCCGTCCTTGATGCCGGTGAAGACGTCGTCGGGGACGCCTTCGGGGTTGGTGTCGGATTTGAGCATGATCGGTGGGATCGCGGAGAGTAGGACGGTTTGGCGTACGCGTCGGGTGCCGTGGCGGCCGATGTAGCGGGCGAGTTCGCCGCCTCCCATGGAGTGCGCGACCAGGGTGGCGTCCTGGAGGTCGAGCTGGTTCATGAGGTCGTCGAGGTCGTCGGCGAAGGTGTCGAAGTCGTAGCCGTTCCAGGGTTGGCCGGAGCGGCCGTGTCCGCGGCGGTCGTGGGCGATGCCGCGGAATCCGTTGTCGGCGACCCATTTGAGCTGGTCTTCCCAGGCGTCGGCGTTGAGGGGCCAGCCGTGGATGAAGACGACGGGGCGTCCGCTGCCCCAGTCCTTGTAGAAGATGTCGGTGTTGTCGCGGGTGGTGATGCGGCCCATGGGTGGCCCCCTTCGTGGTGGTCGCGGTGTGGTGTGCCGGGTGGTGTCGGCGCACCGTTGCCGAGTGGATCACGGTGGGGGGTGGGGGTGAACCCGGTGGGGGGCAAGGCTGGGGAAAGGTTCGTTTGGGGTGGTCAGATGGCCATGAGGGTGTGGGCGGTCTCGTCGGTGAGGTCGGTGCGGTTGCCGCTGTGGATGATGTGTCCGGCGTCGATGACGGTGACGGTGTCGGCGAGGCGCAGGGCGACGTCGAGGTACTGCTCGACGAGGAGGACGGTGATGCCTTCGGCGGCGATGTCGGTGATGGCCTGTTCGATCTCGGCGACGATGGAGGGTTGGATGCCTTCGGTGGGTTCGTCGAGGATGAGCAGGGTGGGGTTGGTGACCAGGGCGCGGGCGATGGCGAGTTGTTGGGCTTGGCCGCCGGAGAGGAGTCCGGCGCGGCGGTGGAGGAGGGGTTGGAGGCGGGGGAAGCGGTGCAGGGCGGCGTCGATGAGTTCGGGGCCGCCTCTTTTTGTGGCGTGGTGGGCGACGTGGAGGTTTTCGGCGACGGTGAGGGGGGCGAAGGTGTCGTGGCCTTGGGGTGCGTAGGCGATGCCGTTGCGGATGCGGGTGTGTGGGGGGTGGTGGGTGATGTCGGTGCCGTTGTGGGTGATGGTGCCGGTGGTGGGGGTGATGAGTCCGGCGATGGTGTTGAGGAGGGTGGTTTTTCCGACGCCGTTGCGGCCCATGATGCAGGCGATGGTGCCGGTGGTGATGGTGAGGTTGATGTCGAACAGGACGCGGGCGCGTCCGTAGCCGGCGTTGAGGTGGTGGACGCTCAGGTGGGGGGTGTTCATGGGCGGGTCTCCTGGGGGGTGCGGCCGAGGTAGACCTCTTGGACGCGGGGGTCGTTCTGGACGGTGGTGACGTCGCCGTGGGTGAGGATGCGTCCTTCGTGCAGGACGGTGACCTCGCGGGCGTAGCGGCGCAGGAAGTCCATGTCGTGTTCGATGACGATGATGGTGTGGTCGGTGGCGATCTGGGTGAGGAGTTCGCCGGTGCGGGTGCGTTCTTCGGCGCTCATGCCGGCGACGGGTTCGTCCAGGAGGAGGAGCCGGGGGTGTTGGGCCAGGAGCATGGCGATTTCCAGCCATTGGCGTTGGCCGTGGGAGAGGGTGGCGGCGAGGGCGTGGGTGTGGGGGGTCAGGCCGACGCGTTCGAGGAGTGCGGTGACTTCGGGGGTGGTGCCGCGGGGGCGCCGTAGGAGCTGCCAGGGGCGCAGTCGGTGGGATGCGGCCAGGTCGACGTTGTCGGCGACGGTGAGGTGTTCGAAGACGACGCTGGTTTGGAAGGTGCGGCCGATGCCGGTGCGCACGATGTGGTGTTCGCTGCGTTTGTTGAGGGTGTGGCCGTTGAAGGTGATGGTGCCGGTGGTGGGGCGGGTGCGGCCGGTGATGGTGTCGATGAGGGTGGTTTTTCCGGCGCCGTTGGGGCCGATGAGGAACCGGAGTTCGCCTTCGTGGAGGGTGAGGTCGACGTGGTCCAGGGCGGTGAAGGCGCCGAAGGTGACGGTGAGGTCGCGGATGTCGAGCAGGGTCATGGGGTGCTCCCGGCGGTGGCGGTCTCCTGGGGTGGTGCGGGGGTGGTGCGTCGGTGGCGTAGGGCGGTGGTGGCGGTGCGGGTGAGTCCGGCGAGGCCGTGGGGGGCCAGGGCGATGACGATGACGAACAGGGCGCCCTGGAGGTAGGTCCAGCCGCCGGCGAAGGTTTCGGAGAAGGTGGTTTGGGCGGCGTTCATGATGACGGCTCCGGCGGCGGCGCCGGCGAGGGAGTAGCGGCCGCCGATGGCCACGGCCAGGACCATCATGATCGAGGGGATGACGCCGATGAGGGAGGGGGAGATGATGCCCATGACGGGGACGAAGAGTGCTCCGCCTGCGCCGGCGGCGGTGGCGGAGAGGGCGTAGGCGAGGGTTTTGGCCCAGGTGGGGTTGTAGCCGAGGTAGCGGACGCGGTCTTCGCCGTCGCGGATGGCGATGAGGAGTTTGCCGTAGCGGCTGTGGGTGATGTGGCGGAAGAGCAGGTAGGTGGCGGCCAGGACGAGGACGGTGAGGGTGTAGAGGGTGGTTTGCGCGGTGGGGGTGTAGAGGCTCTGGCCGGCGAAGACGGGGAAGTTGGTGAGTCCGTTGGAGCCGCCGGTGAGGTGTTGTTGGCCGATGAGGAGGATGACGAAGGCGGCGGCCAGGGCCTGGTTGAGGAGGGCGAAGTAGGCGCCGCGGACGCGTTGGCGGAACACGGACCAGCCCAGGAGGGTGGCGACGGCGGCGGGGACGAGGAGGGCGGCGAGGATCGCGGTGGCGGGGTGGGTGAAGGGTTTCCAGAACCAGGGGAGTTCGGTGAGGCCGGACCAGGTCATGAACTGGGGGAGTTGGCCGTTGGTGAGGGGGTCGGCGGCGGTGGCGGCCAGGGTCAGGTGCATGGCCATGGCGTAGGCGCCCAGGCCGAAGTAGACGCCGTGGCCGAGGGTGAGCATGCCGCCGCGGCCCCAGGCCAGGGCGATGCCCAGGGCGACGATGGCGTAGCACAGGTATTGGGCGAGGAGGTTGAGGCGGAAGGGTTCGAGGAGTTGGGGGAGTAGGAGGAGGGCGGCGGCGAGCAGGGCGAGGAAGGTGGCGGGGCCGCGCAGGCGGGTGAGCAGGGTGGGGTGCTCGGGGGTGGGGGTCATGTCAGCGCCCTTGTCTTGACGGTGAACAGTCCCTGGGGGCGGGCCTGGAGGAAGGCGATGATGGCGGCGAAGACGAGGAGTTTGGCCAGGGAGGCGTCGGCCCATGCTTCGACGGTGGCGTTGAGGATGCCCAGGCCGAACGCGGCGATGATGGTGCCGCGGAGTTGGCCCAGGCCGCCGATGACGACGACGAGGAACGCGTCGACGATGTAGTTGGTGCCCAGGGTGGGTCCGGTGGGGCCGATGAGGGTGAGGGCGACGCCGGCGATGCCTGCCAGGCCGGAGCCGATGAAGAAGGTGGTGGCGTCGACCTTGCGGGTGTTGATGCCGCTGACGCTGGCCAGGTCGCGGTTGTGGATGACGGCGCGCATCTGGCGTCCCTGGCGGGAGTGGTTGAGGTGGTAGGCGATGGCGGCGACGCACACCAGGGCCAGGGCGAGGATGAACAGGCGTGAGTGGTGCAGGCGGATGCCGCCGAGGAGGGTGGTGCCTCCGGTGAGCCAGGCGGGTGCGGGGACGTCGACGTTGGGTGCGCCGAAGGTGTCGCGTGCGGCCTGTTGGAGGATCATGCCGATGCCGAAGGTGAGCAGGAGGGTGTCCAGGGGGCGGCCGTAGAAGTGGCGGATGAGGCCGAGTTCGAGGAGCCAGCCCAGGGTGCCGGTGATGGTGAAGGCGAGGGGCAGGGCGACGATGAGGGAGTAGGTGGGGTCCAGGCCGGCCCAGGCGTGGAGGACGTAGGCGGTGTAGGCGCCGACCATGATGAATTCGCCGTGGGCCATGTTGATGACGCCCATCTGGCCGAAGGTGAAGTTCAGGCCCAGGGCGGCGAGGAGGAGGACGGCGCCGATGGCCAGTCCGATGGGGAGTTGGTTGACGAGGGCGTCCACCGAGGCTCCTTGTCCGGTGAGGTGGGGCGGCCAGGGGGTGCCGAGGGGGTGGGGGTGCCCCTGGCCGCTGGGTGGGGGTGCGGCGGGGGGTCAGCCGGTGAGGGCGGCGGCCCAGTCGTAGTTCTCGAGGTAGGGGTCGGGGGTGATGGGTTCGGGGGAGGACCAGATCTCGTCGATGAGGCCCTGGTCGTTGACCTGGCCGATGCGGGCGGTCTTGATGACGTGCTGGGTGGTGCCGTCGATGGTGATGGGGCCTTCGGGGGCGTCGAAGGTGGTGCCGTCCAGGGCTTCGCGCACGTCGGCGACCTCGAAGCTGCCGGCTTCCTCGACGGCGGCCTTCCACAGGTGGACGGCGTTGTAGGCGGACTGCATGGGGTCGGAGGTGACCCGGTCGGCGCCGTAGGTGTCGGTGAAGGCCTCGACGAAACCGGTGTTGGTGTCGGTTTCGGTGGTCTGGTAGTAGTTCCAGGCCGTGAGGTGGCCGGTGATGTTGTCGGCGCCGATGCCCTCGACCTCCTCCTCGGCGACGCTGACGCTCAGGACGGGGGTGTCCTGGGCGGTGACGCCGGCGGAGCGCAGCTGTTGGAAGAAGCTGACGTTGGAGTCGCCGTTGAGGGTGTTGAAGACGGCGTCGGGTTCGGTGCGGGCGATGTCGTTGGTGATGGTGGAGTACTCGGTGTGGCCGAGGGGGGTGTACTCCTGGGCGACGATCTCCATGTCGTGTGCCTGGGCGTAGGCGGTGATGATCTGGTTGGCGGTGCGCGGGAAGACGTAGTCGGAGCCGACGAGGTAGAGGCTGGTGTGGCCTTCTTCGCGCAGGTAGTCCAGGGCGGGGATGATCTGCTGGTTGGTGGTGGCGCCGGTGTAGACGATGTTGGGGGAGGCTTCGAGGCCCTCGTACTGGACCGGGTACCACAGGAGGCCGTCGTTGCGTTCGAAGACGGGGAGCATCGCCTTGCGGGAGGCGGAGGTCCAGCCGCCGAAGACGGTGGCGACGTCGTCGGACTGCAGGAGTTTTTGGGCGCGTTCGGCGAAGGTGGCCTCGTCGGAGGCGCCGTCTTCGATGATGGGTTCGATCTGGCGTCCCAGGACGCCGCCGTCGGCGTTGATCTCGTCGATGGCGAGTTGGACGGCGTCGCGGACAGTGACCTCGCTGATGGCCATCGTGCCGGAGAGGGAGTGGAGCATGCCGACGGTGACGGTGTCCTCGTCGGTTGCGGTGTCGCCGGGGGTGCAGGCGGTGGCGGCCAGTGCCAGGGCGAGTACGGCGGCGGTGAGGGGGGCGGGTCTGGTGCCCGGGCGGGTGCGTGCCACGTGTGCCCATCTCCTAGGGGTTCGGGGGTCGGGGTGCACCTAGGAGGCTGGTGTCGGGGTGTTTCGTGGGGCGTGCCCGGTGGTTACGTATACATGTCGGTATCCGGTGGGTGGTTAAATCGCGTTTCTGCCGGGCGGGTGGCGGGTGGTGGCGGCGAGCAGGTGGTGGCCGGTGCCGTCGCAGTGGGGGCAGGGGTGGGGGGCGAGCGCCTGCTCTCCCCGGTAGGGGGTGGGGGAGTCGGCGTCGGGCGGGTGGTCGCCGGGCGGGTCGCCGGTGGTGAGGTGGGCGAGCAGGGACAGGCGTGTTCCGCTGCCCAGGCAGCTGCGGCACATGGTTCGGATGAGCATGTGCGCAGGATAAGTGGTGGGTGCGGGGCGGGGTGTGTGAACAGTCGAGCTTGTCGGGTTTTGTGTGTCTCTTGGGTGTGGGGTGGGGGAGTGGGCCGCACAGGGGCTGGTGGGAGGGTCGCCGGGCCCGGGCGTTGAGGGTGTGGTCCCGCGGTGGCGGGGTGGCCCTGCGGCCGTTCACGGGCCTGAGAGGGGGCGGGGCCGTGGTCGCGCAGGCGTGCCGTCGACGGCCCGTGCCGAACGGGGCGCCCGCACACCAGTGCGGTGACCGGTCGTGCTCGGAGGGCGATCACGAGGGCTGATTCCGGTACGGGCGTGGTGCTGTCGGGGGGCGTCCGCGGTGCACCCGAGATTGTCGGTTTGCCGCTGCACGGTGCTGGTGACCGCGTCGGCGCCCTCGAACGGGAGCCGGGTGGAGTGCCGGCGTGCGGGGTCCGTACCGGTGGCTGCGGGCAGGGGGCCGGACGCGACGTCGGCGACCCGGTCGGCGTCGTCGCGTCGGGCGAGGAGGATGTCGGCGTCGTCGCGTCGGGCGAGGAGGATGTCGGCGTCGTCGGCGGGGAGCGGGCCGCCCTGCATGAGGACGGCGGCGGTGCCGACCAGGCGGTGGTCGGGTGCCAGGGCGCGGGGAGTGATGTGGGCGAGGAACCGCGGGAGGACGCTGCCCAGCTGTGTGCGGCGGGGGCGGCCTGGTGTCGGTGTGGTCCGTGGGGCGTGGCCGCCCGCGGGGTTGTCAGGGGACCCCCTGACAGTCCAACTTGACATAATGTGCATTATCGGCGATATGGGCGGAGGTGTGAGAAGGGGCTGGAACGCCTGCGGCTGCGGGGTTTTCGTGCGGGCGGCGCCAACGCCCGACCCGACGGCCGTCGGCGTGTGATTGCTTGTCGTTGGTGCGTTGGTGCGTTGGTGCGTTGGTGCGTTGGTGCGTTGGTGCGTTGGTGCGTTGGTGCGTTGGTGCGTTGGTGCGTTGGTGCGTTGGTGCGTTGGTGCGTTGGTGCGTTGGTGGGCGCGGCCGGTGGTCGTTCCGTGGCGGCTCGGGTGGATGTCCGCCGGGCGCTGGTCGTGTCGGGTTTGCTGTGCGTGTCGGGTGCGGTTCGTCCACAGGCGTTGTGTGGGTCTGGTGGTCCGGGGTGCGACGGGCTAGCGTGGATTCGGGGGCGCTGTGGGCCGCCGATGGCGGGACGCATCACCCCCGAATCCCAGTCTCCCGAGGTCAGCGACTGGATGGCAAGGCCGTTCGGGGTGCTGTGGACGACTTCTGCGGGACTCGGCGGAGCCTGCCCCCGTTGGTCCGATGGCGGGTGTCCGGTGGGGACGGTACGTCCGGTGCGGCCTGCCTGCGTGGCGCCGGCCCCGGGTTGGCACGGGCGGAAGGGCGTCCCCCGCGGTGCGGGGCCGCCGGATCAGCGGCACCCTCGGGACGTCCAATCTCTCCATGTTTGATGCATAAACCGTGTTATGCATGTTTTTGGCGAACTTTGTAGACACCTGAGTTGTTTGTGGCGATTCTCTGGCCCGTCATCGTGCAGCCCCATACTCCCCTGGCTCCGTGGCTCGGCCGCCCCCGCGCCCCCACCACCCCCTCGCTCCCCGCCCACACACCCGCTCCCAGAACGCCGGCCCGGCAGGCGCATCGCCCACCACTCCCCCGTGAGAGGTCCGCACCCATGGAAGAACTCGCACACGGTTACACCAACGACACCCGACGCGAGGGCGGTGTGGTGGTCAAACACCACCGGGGTCCCGGCGCCGCCCGCAGACACCGCACCGAGGCCCGCGCGCTGCGCGCCGCCCGCGGGACCGTGCCCGTCCCCGCACCCCTGGACCCCGGCCCCGAGCCCCGGAGCGGCCCCGCCCTCCCCCTGGTCACCTCCTACGTCGACGCCGTCCACGCCGAGGACCTGTGGGCACGCGGGCACGCCGATCAGGTCATGGCCGCCTGCGGGAGGGCGCTGCGCCTGGTCCACGGCCTGGATCCCGCGCTCCTGCCCGGCCCGCCACCGCGCCCCGGCCAGGTGTTCGTGCACGGGGACTTCGGCCCCAACAACGTGCTGATGGAGCCCGGCGGCGGGCGGGTGGCGGCCGTCCTGGACTGGGAGTGGGCGCACCCCGGGGCCCCGGTGGAGGACCTGGCCTGGTGCGAGTGGGTGGTCAGGACCTACCACCCGGGCGAGGTCGGGGCGTTGGAGGCGTTCTTCAGTGCCTACGGGGAGCGCCCGGAGTGGCAGGAGCGCCACGCGTGGATGGTGCGCCGCTGCGCGCAGGTGACCGCGTTCTGGGAGCAGTGGCGGCCCGGCTCCCCCGTCACGGGTACGCGCCGGGCCCAGCTGGCGGCCACCCGCGCCTGGCGCGAGTGAGGGGCCCGTGGGTGCGGCACGTCGTCTGGCAGTGGGCGCGCGCGGGCGGTTACGGTGGCCCGTGCGGGGCCCTCCCCCGGGTTCGACCGTTCCGCTCTCCCCTCGGTCCACGGCAGCATCCTGTTGGGAGGAACACGGTATGGCCCTTGACCATGACGAGTTGCGGCGCATCGACGCGTACTGGCGTGCGGCGAACTATCTGTCGGTGGGGCAGATCTACCTGCTCGACAACCCCTTGTTGCGGGAGGAGTTGCGGCCCGAGCACATCAAGCCGCGGTTGTTGGGGCACTGGGGTACCACTCCGGGGTTGAACTTCTGTTATGCGCACCTGAACCGGGTGATCCGGGAGCGGGACCTGGACATGATCTACGTGATGGGGCCGGGGCACGGGGGTCCTGCGGCGTTGGCGAACGCGTGGTTGGAGGGCGGTTACTCGGAGGTGTACCGGCACATCTCCCGGGATGCGGAGGGGATGCGGCGGTTCTTCCGTCAGTTCTCCTTTCCGGGGGGTGTGCCCAGCCATGTGGCGCCGGAGACGCCGGGATCGATCCATGAGGGCGGTGAGCTGGGGTATTCGCTGGTGCACGCGTTCGGTGCGGCCTTCGACAACCCGGGGCTGGTGGTCTCGTGTGTGGTGGGTGACGGTGAGGCCGAGACGGGGCCGTTGGCGGGCAGTTGGCACTCGAACAAGTTCCTGGATCCGGTGCGTGACGGTGCGGTGCTGCCGATCCTGCATCTGAACGGGTACAAGATCGCGAATCCGACGGTGTTGGCGCGTGTGCCCGAGGACGAGCTGATCAAGCAGTTCGAGGGGTTCGGGTACCGGCCGTTGATGGTGAGCGGTGACGATCCGGTGTACATGCACCGCCGTATGGCGGAGGTCGTGGACGAGGCGTTGGAGGAGATCGCGCAGATCCAGCGGGTCGCCCGGACGTCGGGGTTGGAGCGGCGCCCGGTGTGGCCGATGGTCATCCTGCGCTCGCCCAAGGGGTGGACGGGGCCCGGGGAGGTCGACGGGGTCGCGGTGGAGGGGACCTGGCGTTCCCACCAGGTGCCGTTGGCGCGGGTGCGTACCAACGCCGAGCACCGGCGGATCCTGGAGGAGTGGATGCGCTCCTACCGGCCGGAGGAGTTGTTCGAGGAGTCGGGGGCTCCGGTGGCGGAGTTGCGGGAGCTTCCGCCGGAGGGTGTGCGGCGGATGAGTGCGAACCCGCATGCCAACGGCGGGTTGTTGCTGCGGGACCTGGTGGTGCCGGACTTTCGCGAGTACGCGGTGCGGGTGTCGGGGCACGGGAAGCAGTCCAGTGAGGCGACGCGGGTGCTGGGGCACTTCCTGCGGGACGTGCTGCTGCGCAACCCTGATTCGTTCCGGTTGATGGGGCCGGACGAGACGGCGTCGAACCGGTTGTCTGCGGTGTTGGAGGCCTCCGACAAGGTGTGGCAGGCGCAGATCCTGCCGGTGGACGAGCACCTGGGGCGGCACGGGCGTGTGATGGAGGTGCTCAGTGAGCACATGTGCCAGGGGTGGTTGGAGGGGTACCTGCTGACGGGCCGGCACGGGTTGTTCAACTGCTACGAGGCGTTCGTGCACATCGTGGACGCGATGTTCAACCAGCACGCGAAGTGGTTGAAGGTGACGCGGCGGTTGCCGTGGCGGCGGCCGATCGCGTCGTTGAACTACCTGTTGACGTCGCATGTGTGGCGTCAGGACCACAACGGGTTCACGCACCAGGATCCGGGGTTCCTGGACGTGGTGTTGAACAAGCCCTCGGAGGTGGTGCGGGTGTACCTGCCTCCGGACGCCAACACGCTGCTGTCGGTGGTCGACCACTGCCTGCGTTCGCGGGACTACGTGAACGTGGTGGTGGCGGGCAAGCAGCCTGCTCTGGACTTCCTGTCGATGGAGGAGGCGGTGCTGCACTGTACGCGCGGGATCGGGATCTGGGAGTGGGCGGGGACGGACCGGGGGGACGGTGCGGGGCCGGACGTGGTGCTGGCGTGCGCGGGTGATGTGCCGACGTTGGAGACGTTGGCGGCGGCGGACCTGTTGCGGCAGCTGTTCCCGGAGTTGCGGGTGCGGGTGGTGAACGTGGTGGACCTGATGCGGTTGCAGCCGGCGAGTGAGCATCCGCACGGGCTGCCGGACGCCGAGTACGAGGCGCTGTTCACCCCGGACAAGCCGGTGATCTTCGCGTTCCACGGGTATCCGTGGCTGGTGCACCGTCTGACCTACCGCAGGGCGGGGCACGAGAACCTCCATGTGCGCGGGTACAAGGAGGAGGGGACCACGACGACGCCGTTCGACATGGTGATGCTCAACGACCTGGACCGGTTCCACCTGGTGATGGATGTGATCGACCGTGTGCCGGAGTTGGGCGGTCGGGTGGCGGGGATCCGTCAGCGGATGGTGGACGAGCGGTTGCGGCACCGGGCGTACACGCGGGAGTTCGGTGAGGATCCGGCGGAGGTCCGCGACTGGGTGTGGCCGTACTGATGCGGGTCCTGGTGGTGAACGCGGGGTCCTCCAGTGTGAAGTTGAGCGTGTTGGGTCCGCGGGACGAGGTGTTGGCGTCGGAGTCGGTGCCGGTGCGGCGCAACGTGTGGGATCGGGGTGCGCTGGAGGCGGCGCTGGGGAGGTTTCCGGCGCCGGACGCGGTGGGGCACCGGGTGGTGCACGGGGGGCGCGAGTTCGTGTCGCCGGTGCGGTTGGACGCGCGGGTGCTGGGGCGGTTGCGGGCGCTGGGTGATCTGGCGCCGTTGCACCAGCCCAAGTCGTTGGCGGGGATCGAGGCGATCGAGCGGGCGCTGCCGGGTCTTGAGGCGGTGGCGTGCTTCGACACGGCCTTCCATGCGGGGATTCCGCAGGAGGCGTCGACGTATGCGGTGCCGGAGCGGTGGAGGAGCGGGTTCGGGGTGCGCCGGTTCGGGTTCCACGGGCTCTCGCACGCGTATGCGTCGCGTCGGGCGGGTGAGGTGACGGGGGGTGCGCGGCGGGTGGTGGTGGCGCATCTGGGGGCGGGGGCGTCGTTGGCGGCGGTGTTGGAGGGGCGTGGTGTGGACACGACGATGGGGTTCACGCCGTTGGAGGGGTTGGTGATGGCGACGCGGTCCGGGAGTGTGGATCCGGGGATGGTGTTGTGGTTGCACCAGCATGCGGGGGTCGGGGTGGAGGAGATCGCGGACGCGTTGGAGCACCGGTCGGGGTTGTTGGCGTTGGCGGGGACGGCTGACATGCGGGAGGTGTTGGCGCGTTCGGATGCGCGGGCGGTGTTGGCGGCGGGGGTGTATGTGCACCGGTTGCGTGCGGGGGTGGCGGCGATGGCGGCGTCGTTGGGCGGGTTGGACGTGTTGGTGTTCACGGGTGGTGTGGGTGAGGGGTCGGCGGTGGTGCGCGGGCGTGTGGCGGAGGGGTTGGGGTTCTTGGGTGTGGGGGTGGATGCTGCGGCGAACGAGGGTGTGGGGGTGGAGGGTGAGGTGAGTGCTGCGGGGGCGGCGGTGCGGACGTTGGTGGTGCATGCGCGTGAGGATGTGGAGGTGGCGCGGGGGGTGCGGGAGGTGGTGGGGCGGGTCTGAGTCGGTGTGGGGCCGGGGGTGCGGGGGTTTCCCTGCGCCCCTTTTTTTGTGGTGTTCGGGGGTCTCTCTCCCGGTGGTGGGGTGTTGGTGGGCGCGGGTGTGGGGGTGGCCTCTCCCCCGGTGTGGCGGGTGGTCCGGTGTCGGGGTGTGTCCGTGGTTGTCGAACAGGTTCGAACACCTGGGGGCGGGGGCGTGGAAGTGCCCGCGGTATCGGGGATGCTGTGGTCATGGATGTTGAACAGGGGCCCGTGGTCGAGGCCGTCGAGCAGTACCTGGTGGCGCGGCGGGCCGCCAAGCCCTCCCCTCATACGGTGGCCGCCTACCGGCGTGACCTGCTGGGGGTGTTGGCGTGTGTGGGTCGGGTGCGGGGTGTGGATCCGGGTGGTGTGGTGTGGGCGGATCTGGACGCGACGGTGTTGCGGGGGGCGTTCGCGGAGTTCGCGGCGGACCGGGCGGCCTCCAGTGTGCTGAGGGCGTGGTCGACGTGGAACGGGTTCTTCGCGTTCTGGGTGTCGGAGCGGGTGGTGGCGGGAAATCCGATGTCGGCGGTGCCGCGGCCGCGGGTGCGGCCCTCGGTGCCCAAGCCGCTGATGGGTGAGGACACCCCTGAGCGGTTGTTGGAGGCGTTGGCGCGGGGGGCGCGCAAGGCGCGGGATCCGTGGCCGGAGCGGGATCTGGCGGTGTTGGCGTTGGCGCTGTTGACGGGTATGCGGTCGGCGGAGATGTTGTCGTTGCGGGTGGAGTCGGTGGGGGGTCGTGCCGGGGAGCGGCGTATTCGGGTGGTGGGCAAGGGCGGGGGTGAGCGTTCGCTGCCGATCGAGGTGCCGTTGGAGGTGTTGTTGGAGGCGTATGTGGAGTCGCGGCGGGTGCGGTTCGGTGTGGTGCGGGGGTCGGATCCGTTGTTGGTGGACAACCGGGGGCAGGGGTTGCGCCGGGGTGGGCTGCAGTATCTGGTGAAGCAGTGCTACAAGCACGCGGGGGTCAACGACCGGGTGGCGCGGGGGACGCTGGTGCATGCGCTGCGGCACACGTTCGCGACCCGGTTGGCGGAGGACGGGGCGTCGGTCACCGAGATCATGCACTTGTTGGGGCATGCGTCGTTGTCGTCGTCGCAGGCCTATATCCAGGTGACGGACCGTGCTCAGCGGGAGGCGGCGGGGTCCAACCGTACGTATGGGGTGTTGCGGCGGTTGGGTGGGGGTGAGGTGGCGGGGTGAGTATGCGGGCGGAGGTGTGAGGGTGTGGGGGTGGCTACGCTGTGGGCGTGAACCAGTCGACTTTCGTTGTGTCTACCGTGAACGTCAACGGCCTGCGGGCCGCCGCGAAGAAGGATCCGGGTTTTGTTTCCTGGTTGTCGGCCACTGAGGCCGACGTGGTGTGTGTGCAGGAGACGCGGGCCGAGTCCGCTCAGTTGTCGCAGGAGGTGATCGCGCCGCAGGGGTGGCATGTGGTGTTGGTTCCCGCGGCGGCCAAGGGGCGGGCCGGTGTGGCGGTGTACTCGCGTGCGGAGCCCGATGCGGTGCGGGTGGGGTTCGGTGAGGCCGAGTTCGATGAGGCGGGCCGGTATGTGGAGGTGGATCTGGGGGCGGTGACGGTGGCGAGCCTGTACCTGCCCTCGGGTGAGGTGGGCACCGAGCGCCAGGAGGAGAAGGAGCGTTTCATGGAGGCGTTCCTGCCGTATCTGGTGCGGCGGCGCAAGGAGGTGGAGGAGCAGGGCCGGGACCTGGTGGTGTGCGGTGACTGGAACATCGCGCACACCGAGGCGGACCTGAAGAACTGGCGGGGGAACCGCAAGAGTGCGGGGTTCCTGCCCGAGGAGCGGGAGTGGATGGGGCGGGTCTTCGACGAGGCCGGCTACGTGGACGTGGTGCGGGTGCTGTTTCCGGACCAGGAGGGCCCGTACTCGTGGTGGTCCTACCGGGGGCGGGCGTTCGACAACGACACGGGGTGGCGTATCGACTATCAGGTGTGTACGCCGGGGTTGGCGGTGCGGGCCGAGTCGGCGCGGGTGGAGCGGGCCGAGGAGCACGCGGCGCGTTGGTCCGATCACGCGCCGGTGACGGTGCGGTACCGGGCGTAGGGAAGGGGACGGGTCATGGGTGTGCCGATCGTTCTGGTGCATGGTTTGCGGGTGTCGGGGAGCATGTGGCGTCCCCAGGTGGAGTTGTTGGAGCAGCAGGGGCGCACGGTGGTGGCCCCGGACCTTCCCGGGCACGGGTCGAGGCGGGGTGAGGACTTCTCGCTGGGTCGTGCGGTGGACACGGTGTTGGAGGCGATCGACGGTGTGGGCGGCCGGGCGCTGCTGGTGGGGTTGAGCCTGGGCGGTTTCGTGTCGATCGCGGCCGCGGGTGCGGCTCCGGGGCGTGTGGCGGGGTTGGTGGCGGCGAGTTGTACGGCCAAGCCGGCGCAGACGTTGGCGCAGGTGTACCGGATTCCGTCGGTGTTGATGGATCGGTTGCCGGACAAGGGGGCGACGATCAATGAGCGTTTCCACCGGTTGACGTTGCGTGATGGTGCGGCGGACGCGGTGTTGGACGGTGGTCTGGCGGTGGAGGCGGCCACGGCGGTGATCGACGCGGTGGCGGAGATGGACGCGTTGTCGGCGTTGTCGGCGTATCCGGGCCCTGTGTGGTTGATCAACGGGGCGCGGGACCATTTCCGGATCCATGAGAAGCAGTTCTTCGACGCGTGTGCGGATGGTCGGCTGGTGAACGTGCCCAGGGCGGGGCACATGGTGAGTCTGGACCAGCCGGTGAACTTCTCGCGGATCGTGGCCGATGCGGCGGACGTGGTGGGGGTGCGTGAGCGGCGGCCCGTGGAGGAGGGCGGGGCGCAGCGTGCGGTGGAGGCCGACGGCGCCTGTTGAGTGTGGTGGTGGTGTGCGAGGGGGTGGGCCTGTGGGCCCGCCCCCTTCGTGGTGTGTGGGGTCAGGGGCTGTCGGAGGGGTGGGGTTCGGTCTGTTCGTGGGGGGCGG
>NZ_JAUZMY010000063.1:0-15552 GCF_036327455.1 Nocardiopsis codii
GGCGCCCCCCCCCCCCCCACGCCCGGTGGGGCGGGGGTCCTAGAACTCCAGGCCCTCGGCGGCCTCGCCCAGGGTGCGCTCGAGGAACTCCGGGTTCTCCGACAGCCAGGTGCGGGCGCCGTCCTGCGGGCTCTCGACGTCCTCGCCGACGGTCAGCACCTCGAGGGAGGCGAGCTCGTCGTCGGACATCTCCCAGTCACCGATCCACTCGGACAGCTCCGGGTACTCCTCGGTGAAGCCGTCACGGCCCACCGCGTGGATCTGCTCGGCGTCGCCCATGAGGCCCTCGGGGTCCTCGAGGTCCTTCAGGTCGTACTGCGCGTAGGCGGGGTGCGGACGCCACAGGGTGACGACGATGGGCTCCTCCTCGGCGATCGCCGAGTCGAGCTCGGCGAGCATGGCCGCGGTGGAGGACTCGATGAGCTCGAAGTCCCCGTCCAGCCCGTAGCCCGGCATCGCCTCTTCCTTGGTGACCCGCGTCAGGCCGGCGCCCGGGTCGATGCCGATGATCTCGCCGCCCAGCTCGTCGGCGTGGTCGGTCAGGTCCGCGATGCTGTTCACGTCCTCCATGTAGGAGGGGACGGTGATCGTCAGGACGGCGTTGTCGTACCAGACACCGAGGTCCTCCAGCTGGTCGCCGTAGTCCTCCCAGTAGTCCGAGTGCGTGATCGGCAGCCAGGTGTCGAGGAACAGGTCCACGTCGCCGTTCGCGGCGCCCTGGTACATGGGGGCGACATCGACGTCGGTGACCGTGACGTCGTAGTCCAGCTCCTGGAGGATCACCTCCCACATGGCGGTGGTGGCGATGGCCTCCTCCCAGGCGATCAACGCGATGTTGATCTCCTTGTTGTCGCCGGCCTCGCCGTCGGCGGGGCCGGTCAGGTCCTCCCCGCCGCCACCGCAGGCGGTCAGGAGGAGGGCCGCGCTCATTCCGGCGGCGGACAGCGCGGTCATGCGCTTACGGCTGTACATCGTGCGATTCCTTCGTTAGGTACTGCTGTGTGGGGCTGCTCAGGACGCCTGGGCGGACGCGCGCGCCCTGGGCCCCTTGCGGGTGATGGCGGCGGTGAGGCGGTCCAGGAAGATGGCCAGGATGACGACGGCGATACCGGCCTCGAAGCCGAGGGCGCCGTCGTTGCGGGTGATGCCCTGGTACACCTGGCTGCCCAGTCCGCCCGCGCCGACCATGCCCGCGATGACGACCATCGACAGTCCGAGCATGATGACCTGGTTGACGCCCGCCATGATGTTCGGCAGTGCGAGCGGCAGTTGGATGCCGGTGAGGATCTTGCGGCTCGGCGCTCCGAACGCCTCGCCCGCCTCCACCAGCTCGCGGTCGACCTGGCGGATGCCCAGCTCGGTCAGGCGGACACCGGGGGGCATCGCGAACACGATGGTCGCGACCACGCCCGGGACGGCGCCGATCGAGAAGAAGAAGATCGCCGGGATCAGGTAGACGAACGCGGGCAGCGTCTGCATCAGGTCCAGGACCGGCTTGGTGATCTTGCTGACCGTGTCGTTGTAGGCCGCGAGGACGCCGATCGGGATCGCGATGACGACGGCGATGGCGCTGGCCACGAGCACGAGGCCCAGGGTGTCCATGGCGTTCGTCCACTGGCCGACGGACGCGATGAGGGTGAGGGCGACCAGGGCGAACAGGCCCAGCCTCCACCCGGCGACCGAGAGGGCGAGCAGGCTCAGCAGCAGGATCATCAGCAGCGACGTCGGGTTCGTCACCACGGCGGGGAGGACGAGCCAGCCCAGCACGAGCAGGACGAGCCAGCCGCCCGCGACGATGCCGGTGCGGAACCGGGTCCCCCGGTCCAGCAGGCCCAGCACCGTGACGGCGATGAGGAACAGCAGCGAGATGCACAGGTAGGCGTCCACGTACTGCTGGTCGAAGAGCGTCATCGCCCACCCGAAGAACGGGCGCCCGAGAAGGTTCACGACGGTGTCGCCGAAGCCGAACTGCCCCTGGAGCACGTAGAGCAGCGAGACGACGCCGACGATCACGACCAGCGGCAGCCGGCGGGTCCTCAGCAGCGGGACCGCGATGATGATCGCGGCGATGAAGGCGAGCTGGCCCGCGCCCGGTTCGACGAAGAACCCGGAGAGCGCGTCGACGGCCCAGCGGATGAACGCGCCGAGCGCGTCGAAGAAGAGGCCGAAGTTGGCCTTGAACCAGGCGTTGACCGCCTCGAAGCCCTCGCCGATCGGCAGGCTCGGTGGAAACTCCACGGGTGTCACGGGGTCTCCTTCCCTGCCGCGAGAGCGGCGAGCACGGAGTTGCGTGTGACCGTGCCCAGGACGCTGCCGTCCTCGGCGACCACGCGGAGGCGGTCTGCGGTGGTCATGCTGGCGTACAGGTCGGCCACCGGAGTGTTCGCGGCGACCTGCGGCGAGGTCGCGTCGGCCGACGGGCCGTCGGCGTCCAGGACGGAGGCCGCGGTGAGCACGCGGGTGCGGTCGACGTCCTCGATGAACCGCTCGACGTAGTCGTTGGCGGGTTCGCTGAGGATCTCCTGCGCGGTGCCGATCTGGGCGACGCGGCCGTCGCGGAGCACGCAGATCCGGTCGCCGAGGCGCATGGCCTCGTTGAGGTCGTGCGTGATGAAGATGATGGTCTTGCCCAGGCTCTCCTGGAGTTCCAGGAGCTGGGTCTGCATGTCCCGCCGGATCAGCGGGTCGAGGGCGCTGAACGCCTCGTCCATGAGGATGATGTCGGTGTCCGCGGCCAGTGCCCTGGCCAGGCCCACACGCTGCTGCATGCCTCCGGAGAGCTGTTCCGGCAGCTTGTCCTCCCAGCCGCCGAGCCCCACCAGTCCGAGGGTCTCCTGGGCCTTGCGGCTGCGCTCGGCACGCGGGATCCCGCGGAGCTCAAGGCCGTAGGCGGCGTTCTCCAGGACGGTGCGGTGGGGCAACAGCGCGAAGTGCTGGAAGACCATGCTGATCTTCTCGCCCCGAAGGTTCAGGAGCCCCTTCTTGCTCAGGGCGGTGATGTTCACGCCGTCGACCTCGACCGTCCCCGCGGTGGGTTCCAGGAGACCGTTGAGCATCCGGATCAGGGTCGACTTCCCCGATCCGGACAGGCCCATGACGACGAAGATCTCGCCCGGTTCGACCTCGAAGGAGACGTCGATGACGGCTGCCGTCACGTCGAGGTCGGCGATGGTGTCACGGTGACTGCCGTCCTCGAGCCGCTCGACGGCGGCTCCGGACTGTCTACCGAACACCTTGTACAAGTGGTCTGCGCGTACTGCTGGCACGGTCTCCTCTATGGGGCTGTCCTGACCGCGAGGCGCACCAGGGCACACTCCGTCCCCATGGCCGTCCCGCGGTTCCCGCAGGTAGCTGGCTTGCGCAGGGCCCCCATGCGCCCCCTGGTCAGGGCGGTACCGCTACCTGGTTCACGTCGGGTGCAAACCCTACAGAGATACGTACGCACAGTTCAGACGGTTGGTAACCGGCAAATAACATGTTTAGACCACATAAAAACCGTCCGTCGACCTATGACACCGGATGTCGGCACCGCAAGACGCCTATATGTGATCTATGCCACTCTTCAATTTGTAGTGACCCTTGTCACATATGCGAGACAGATGCGTCATGCGACGGTATGTGTCGAACCGTAACCGTAACGTAAGCGCGAACCGGGTTCCAGAGCCGCCCCCGGTCAGGGCGCGTCGGGGCTGATCGGCGTGCGGACGAAGCCCTGGTGCGACCTGGACGGCGTCGGACCGCGCTGCCCCTGATAGCGGGAACCGTAGCCCGCGGAGCCGTACGGGAACTCCGCCGGGGACGACAGGCGGAACATGCACAGCTGGCCGATCTTCATGCCCGGGTACAGCTTGATCGGCAGGGTCGCCACGTTGGACAGCTCGAGGGTGACGTGCCCCGAGAAGCCCGGGTCGATGAACCCGGCGGTGGAGTGGGTGAGGAGGCCGAGGCGGCCCAGGGAGCTCTTCCCCTCCAGCCGGCTCGCGATGTCGTCCGGCAGGCTCACCACCTCGTAGGTGGACGCCAGCACGAACTCGCCGGGGTGGAGGATGAACGCCTCCTCCCCGTCGGTCTCGACCAGACGGGTCAGGTCGGGTTGTTCGACCGAGGGGTCGATGTGGGGGTACTTGTGGTTCTCGAACACTCTGAAGAAGCGGTCCAGACGCACGTCGACACTGGAGGGCTGGACGAGACCCGGGTCGTAGGGGTCGATCCGGACCCGCCCGGCGTCGATTTCGGACTTGATATCGCGATCGGAGAGCAGCACGGTCCGAACCTACCGCCTGGGACAACGCGGCGTAGGCGCGATCACCGGACCGCCGCTCCCGAGCCGAGTTGCCCATGGGGGGCGGAGTTGGGCTAGGATGACGAGCGTTGACAACCGGACTTCCGGTGGTCGCACGCGGATGTAGTTCAATGGCAGAACTTCAGCTTCCCAAGCTGATAGCGCGGGTTCGATTCCCGTCATCCGCTCCAGCACGAGAACGGCCAGGTAGCTCGGTGAGAACCGAACACCTGGCCGTTCCGCTTTCCCGGGTCAGGACCCCGCGCCCGTGCCACACATGTGCCACACGCCTGTCAGGGCGACTCGGCGACGACCGGCGGAGGGTCGCCCGTGTCCCGATCCCTCCTCGTGGCCCGCAGCTCCTCGGCGGCCCTCTCCCCCAACCGGTCCGCGATCTCGCGTTCGCGTTCGTCGCGCGCGTGGAGGTAGATCATCGCGGCCCGCGTGCTGGAGTGACCCATCCGCTTCATCAGCTCCCGGACGGACGCCCCCGCCTCGGCCGCGTAGGTGTTGCCCGTGTGCCTGAGGTCGTGGAGGTGGACGTCCTCCAGGCCGACGGCGTCGAGGGCGTCAGCCCAGTACTTCGAGAAGTTGCCCCGTCGAAGCTGGTTGCCCCGCACGCCGACGAACACGAACCCGTCGGGTCCCGGGGCAGCGAACTCGTCCAGATGGCGTCTCAGGTCCGGGACGATCAGCTCCGGCAGGGAGACGGTCCGGTATCCCGCCTTTGTCTTGGGCTTGCCCTTGTACAGCCCTCCCACGTCCGAGACCGTTTCCCGGACCCGCAGCGTCCGAGCGTCCAGGTCCAGGTGCCGGCGGCGCAGTCCCGCCAGTTCTCCCCATCGCAGACTGCCGAACGTCGCCAGTAGGACCAGGGACCGGTATCGCGGCTTGATAGCGTCCGCCAGTTCGAAGACCTCGGAGACCGACAGCACCGGGCGTTCCTCGGTCTCCTCCAGGCCCGCGCCGTCGATCTGGCAGGGGTTCTCGCGGATCAGCCGGTCCTTGACGGCGGTGTTCAGCACGGCCCTCATGAGGCGGTACGCCTTGGGCACCTGGGCACGGCCCTTCTTGCGCCGCAGCCGGGAGGAGCGCCAGCGGCGGATGTCAGCCTCCTTGATCTCGTTCAGGAGCACGTTGCCGAACGTCGGGACCAGGTGGAGGCGGAGCAGGTCCTCATAGGTGCGCCGGGTCTTGCGGGTGAGGTCCCGGTGTTCGATCCACTCGGCCGCGTACTCGCCGAAGGGCACGGCCCCGGCCTCGGGGTCGAACCAGTCCCCCTGGGCGATCTCCGCCTCTTTGAGCGTCAGCCAGCGCTGTGCCGCCTTCTTGGTCGCGAACGTGGTCGAAGCCGGTCGCATGCGCCCGTCAGGGCTGCGGTAGCGCACCTGGAAGCGCCCCGAGGTCAGGGGACGGATGTTGCCGAAAGCCCTCTTCTTCTCGCCCGCCATCACGCAGCCCTCCCCCGCCGCAGCCGGACCGGTTCAACGGTCCCAGCGGTGATGAACTCATCCAGCGCCGATTCCGGGATGCGTACGTGGCGACCGATCTTGACGAAGGTGATGCGCCGTTCCTCGATCAGGCGACGCGGGTAGCGGACGGAGGTGTTGAGGAGTTCGGCCGCCTGGTCCACGGTGAGCAGACGGCCGGTCGGAGGGGTGTGCTTGCTGGCCATCAGGAAGCCCTTTTCATTGCCGAGGGGGTGAGGGTTAGCGCGGCGTCGAGTTGGGCCCGACGTCTCAGGGCTTCACCGACCGCGCGGAGCAGGCGCCGTTCCCGGGGGGCCACGTCGGGGTCGGTGGGTCTGGCCAACTCCCACTCGAAGGAGCCGGAGGCGAACGACAGGGCTGGAGGAGTGGGGTTGTCCTTGTCGCCCTGGTCCTCGTTGGCGGGGTCGATGCCCAGGGCGTTGAGGACCCAGGTGAGGCGGTCGGCTTTGTGGTCGGCCAGGGTCTTGCCAGACCATTTCCGGGAGACCAGGACGCGGCGGCCCGCGTAGCCCAGGTGTTCGCGGCGGTGGGCTTTGGAGCGGCAGAACCCGGGCCGCAGACCGGCTTTGGGGTCTTGGGGTTGGATGCCGTAGCGCAGCCAGTTGGAACACCGGGGAGAACAGGGCTCGAACCGCAGGGTTTCCATGAGCCGGTCCACGTGCTGTTCCTGCCGGACGGTCTCGGCCGCGTGGCAGTCCGCGATGTCCTTGGTCAGGTACTTGGCGAGGTAGCGCACGCACCGGGCGGCGTCCTCGGTCCCGGCCACGACCCCCTTGGCGTCCACCTGCTTCCCGAACCGCACCACATGGAAGGGCTCAGGGTCGGGCTCGGCATCAATCTCGTCCAACGCCTCATCCCAGGTGGGCAGGACTTCCCCCGTGGCGGGGTCGAGATAGGTTCCCGCGTCCGTGTCCCAGAGCGGCAGGTGGTCACCCTGGAAGCGGACCGTGTCGGCGGCCGGCCACCACACCTGGTGGTAGGTCGCGGCGGCGATCTGGCGCAGTTCGGCCCGGGGCAGGGTTCCGCGTGTGGCCATATGCAGGTGCGGGGCGAGGCGTCGTTGGGGTTCGACGGCGGCGAAGTACTGGACGTCGAACCCGGCGACCCGGCGCAGGTTCTGCACGAACCGGTCCACGAGCTTGGAGAAGTGCAGGGTGTCCCGGGCAGCCCGCCGGTAGTCGTAGGTCGAGAAGTCGACCGGGGTTCCGTCCGAGTGCACCCGCCCGTAGGAGTCGAGCGTGAGCGTGAGGAACAGGGAGGGCCGGAACACCTTCCCGGAATCAGGATCGGTGAAGGCCCGCCCGACCGTCTTCCTCGTCATGGGCCGCTTGGGCAGATCCGGGGCGTCCTGACGCCTTTTGGTCGAGCGCACCCGGCGCGGCCCTGAGGAGGCCGGGGCGTCTGCGGAGCGGGTGACCGAGCCCCGCAGTCCGGATGCGGTGATGTCCTCGTCCAGGCCCGCGATGGCCGCATCCAGGGCCGCCAGGTCCTCAGCCGAAGCCGCTCCCGTGGAGGCGAGCCGATCCCGTTCGGCGGTGACCACGGCCCGCTGTTCCACCCAGGCCCGTTGCTGGTCGGTCGGAGGGTCGGGTTCCACGACGGGTTCGGCGGTCAGGTGCCAGCCCTCTTCGCACTGAGACCGGCGCAGCGACCTCTTACGCCGAGCACAGGCAGGGCACCGGGATTCCAGCGTGGACCCGCACGGAACGTCGATCACCTCGGTGGCACCGGTGGCGATGTTCGTGCGTCGAAGGGAAACCGGGCGGATGCACACGCCGTGGTCGGCGGCGACCTGTTCGGCCACCTCACGGGCCAGGGGTTGCGCGAGCCGTTCGGCCCGGGTGGACTTACCGGTAGGCGTCGGCATCAGCCCACCCCCACAACCACAGAGCAGGAGCGCATCAGATGGCGCGACCTTCGAGGGAGGAACCGATCCTGGCGAGCGCGGTCCTGTGCGCGATCGGCCTGTTGATCTCGGGTTCTGACATCTTCATGAGTCAGCTCGACGATGAGAATGCGAATTTCGCTTCCTGGCCGGGACTCACGATGTGCACCGTCGCGCTCGCAGGCCTCATCATCCAGCGCCGTCGGCGGGGCCTGGTGACGCGCGACCATCAGGCTGCCCCTCACACTGAGGAAGATTCCGCCCCGTAGCCTGCTGCCGGCACAACTGAACACACCCCCAGAGCGGGAGACCCCCACCCCATGCAGCCGCAGCCACCACGCCCATGGTCTCTTCTCGCCCCTATCGGCACGATCGTGTACGGAGCCACGTACATCGTGATCGACCCCGATATGGGCCCCTTCCTGGTCTTCCTCGCGTGGGATGTGCTCATCACCGGGCTGATCTGGCTGACCTTGTGCATCCTCGTATATCGCAAGCAGAGACGCCTGTATCGCAACCATCAGGGCACCTCATCCACCGACGAGGAACCCGCCCCGTAGGCGTTGACCATGGCGGTGATGTCCCCGTCAGAGACGTAGGCGGCCCGGACCCGTACTGGGGCGGGTGAGGTCTCCATGCGGACGTAGGCGACACCGGGCAGGGTCGGGTCGATCAGGTGCGCGTTGCCACCACGGTCCCGAGCCCCCTCTCCGAGGATCATGTCCACCTGCAATGCCTCGTCCAAGCGCAGGGCGACCTTGTCGGGGAACAGGTTGCGCAGGTTCATCACCTCCTTGCGCGGGTCCTGCAACGCGGCCAGGACCGAGAACCCCACCGAACGTCCCTGTGAGGTCAGGGTGGCGATGGCGTTCTCAGCGCGGCGGCGCACGTCCCGGTCCGGGTGGTAGGCGGTCAGGAACGCGACTTCGTCAATCACCACCAGGACGAAGGGGTCCTTCCTGCTGGGCACGTGGGAACGCTGCTTGCCCGCGTAGCGGCGGGCCCGGTTCTGCATGTCGGCCACGGCCAGTTCGAGCACCGCCACCGCGGATTCGCCGTCATCGGCGTACTGGGCGAACAGGTCCCTCCCGTAGGACAGCTCCATGCGCTTGGGGTCCAGCGCCCACACCTGCGCGGTCCGATCGGCCAGGGCGGGAAGCATCGCACGGATGGCCGACCAGAGCACCGACCCCTTCCCGGCACCGGTCACCCCGGCCGCGAGCACGTGGGTGCCGTGCAGGCGCAGCAACCAGGGCGAGCCGTCCTCACGCTGGCCGATGGGCAACGCGGTCAGGTCCACGGTGTCAGGGACGTTGAGGGCTTCCAGGGGTTCGGCCAGCGTGTCGTGTCGGGGGAACTCCAGGGTGATCCGGCGGGGGCCGTCCACCACTACCCGGCAGGACGGGGCCTGGAAGCCGTGGGCGAGTTCGGCCACCCGGGTCTCGAAGTCGGCCGGGGAGGTGCCGGCGACCAGGGTGACGCGGACGTAGTCGGCCCACTCCGAGCAGGTCACGCGGCGGATGCGGGGAAGGTAGCGGCGTTCCTGGTAGGACTCGGCTAGCCCGGAGATGACCAGGACGGGTTGCCAGTGGCGCCGGTAGACGAAGACGTGCCGCCACCAGGCCAGGAGACGGAGCGTGACCCAGGTGCGGTAGGTGTCGGGCCAGGCGCGCCACCACACCAGGGAGACCGCAGAGGCCAGGCCCCACAGGGTGGCGAGGCCGGGCCAGTCCATCCACCACCAGGCCCCGGCCGAGGCAGACAGGCAGGCGACCATGACGGGGAACCGGAACGGCAGGGTGACCAGGAACCGGACCAGCCGCCAGATCCAGGAGCCCAGGACGACGATCCCGGGGGTTTCCACGATCGGGGTCGTCCACCGCACCCCGTGGGCGGGAGTGGGCAGGGTCGGAGATGACTGGGCAGAACCCACCTTGGACTCGGGCATCACCGACCACCCCGATTCTCGTCCTCGATCTGGGCCAGGAGCCGGTCACGGTCGGAACGGGCCCGGGCGGCGAACGTGGCCGCGTCGGGGTTGCCGTCCCGGTAGGCGATGGTCGCGAACACGCGCGCCTTGAAGTCGAAGAACTCCGCACGCTCAGCGGCGGTGGTGGGCGGCCGGTCGACCGCGTCCAGGAACAGCCGCACCAGAGCCGGGCCGGTCAGACCGGACAGGTCACGGGGGTAATCGGACATACTGAAGACACCTCTTCACGAAGCTTTCGCAGGGTTCGGGTGGGGGTTCAGGGGCGGCCGAGGTGTTCCAGCACCAGGCCGCCCCGCTTACATCAGGTCAGGCTGCTTCCTTGGCCGGAGCAGCACGGCGACCACCAGCAGCGCCGGGGGCCTTCACACCGCGCGCCCGCAGGGAGTACGCCACCCGGGGGCGGCGACCGTTGTCGTCGACGTAGGGCATGACCGCCATGGACTCGAACTCGATCGGGCGGAACGGCAGCCCGGGAACCTCGTCCGGCAACGTGGGGCACACCTCGGCGGCGACCTTGACCTTCACCGACTTGGCCTTGCCCCGCGCCTCGGGATCGGCGTCGATCACGTCCACCGCCCACAGCGGCAGGCCCGAGTCCTTGTCCATCTGCGGACGCTTGGTCTCGAAGTCCGTGATCGCCTCCACCCCGAGGGCGAACGCCCCGTGCGGGAACACGGCCCCGAACGCCACCGGCAACGCACCCTGAATAGCCATCGATCAGCTTCCAATCTGTCGACCCCCCTAGACAGTGGGGGGCGCATTCACCCGAAGACTGCTGTCTAGGGGTCTATGCAGAAGGTAGCAAGATGATCGACGGATTGTCTAGGGGGCTAATCAGACAGGGGTCCAAGTGACGACGGTGGCGTCGTCATGGAGCTTGCCGCGCGTGTACTGCCGCTGGTCAGCGTCACCCTGTTCCAGTGCGCGCACGTAGTCGATGAGCGCGGCGGGGCCGTCCTTGACGGCGAGGTTGTAGCAGTTGGACCAGGTCTGAGCGTCGAAGACCTCCACCCCGCGCGTGGCGCCGTCCGTTATCGCGGCGAATCCGGCCAACTGGTCCAGGGGCAGGGAGCCGGTCAGGGCTTCGGTGGCCGCGCGAGGGTCGGCGCCGGCAGTCCAGAACCCGCCCGGTACGTTGCGGTAGGCCCGAATGGCGTGAGCCCGTTCGTGGAGTTCATCCTGGCGTTCGGGGGTGCCCTCGGTGGTGGTGAAGGGGGCGGCGGCGAGCTTCCACTTCAAGTCATCGAGGCGGGTGTCGGTGATGTCGTTGATCGTGCCGTCGGTGGCCTCGGCCAGGAGCACCGAATCCGACAACACCAGGTGGTCCAAACGGTCACCGGCGAAGCGGACCAGGACGACAGTGGCCGAGGGCGTCTCCTGATTGGCCAGATCGCAACCGTCCCCATGGAGCGATGACACGGTGGTGATCGCCTCGGCGAGCACGTCTTTGAGGGGTTGGTCGCCCGCGAGTCCGGCCAGCAGGAGACCGCCGAGGCGGCGGGTGAACCAGGCGACCCCGTGCGTACAGCCGATGTCGATGCCGTCTGGGGCGCTTGCTCCGTCCAACAGCACTACCCCGTTGGAGGTGACGGCCGCGAAGTCCTCATTGTCGCGGTCGGGGTTCCCGGGGTCGGTGGCCAGATGGAAGGGCATGGCGTGGTTCAGTCCTGTCCGTGGCGGTAGACGGGCGTGATCAGTTCCGTGCTCTGGGGTTCGTTGGTGGCCGGATCGTAGACCGTGCGCACCAGCGCGGAGAAGCGTTCGTTGCGCACCTGCCCCCACAGCGAGGAGATCTCGCGGTTGAGTAGGTGAGCCACTCCGCGTGAGCCCTGCGGGTGGATGCCCGCGATAGCGAGGAAGCTCCCCTGCCCGTCCGGGCGGGCCAGGCGGCCCACATAGGCGATGTCCACGGGCTCTTGGGGGTCCGCCTCCTGTCCGGAGCGGTAGCTGTGGCCGGTGCTGGTGTCGGTGAGCTGCCAGGCGTCGGTGCGCTCCCACCTCAGTACGGGGTCGGTCGCGTAGGCGTCGCGCATGGCCTCGGACATGGCCGGTCCGCAGACCACCACGAGGTTGGGCCGGTTCAGGTCGATGGTGCCGTCAACGCTGACGTGGTCGGAGGCGGCTTGCATGTCGAAGGAGCGAACCAGGTCCTCCAGGGCTTGGCCGGTGGCCATGTCGTCCAGGGACAGGACCGGGCGCCCCTTGAGGGGGTCATGCCGCAGCGGGGTCGCCACAGTGACCGTGCCCACGCCCAGGAAGGCGGCTTCGGGGGCGGGGCCGGTGTGGCGGATCTGATGGATGCGTCCGCGGCTCAGGCCGGCTTTCTCGGCGATCTGCGCATAGGACATGCCCTGGGAGTGCAGGTCCTGGATCAGCCGACGGCGCAGGCGCGACAGCTCGGTCACCTCTTGCTGTGCTTCGGCCAGCCGTTCTGTGGCGGCCCGCAGCAGCTCGAAAGGATCTTCGATCTCCGCAATGCGTTCAAACTGGCCCGGCATGGATGCCCCCTCGGTCACACGAACCGAGTCTAGGACCCTAGACAGAGCTGGTGAAATCTCCGCCCCGGTTTCGGCGTCCACCGCCCGCAGCCGAGCACGACGCCGGGGCATGCGCGGACCGCTCACAGTTTGTTGAAGGAGGCCAAGTCAGCCCATACACAGGTGCCGATGGGCTCCTCGGTCACACCCCATTCCTTGGACAGGCTCGCCACGAGCAGCAGGCCCCGCCCGTGCTCGGCCATCGGGTCAGGGCTGTCAGGGGTGCCGTCCCACTTCTCGTCGTTGCCGTAGTCGGCCACCGATATTCGGACGCGGTCGCCGTGGTCGCGAACGCGGACGACGAAGAGGGCGTTGGGGGCGGCACTTCGGGAGTGGCGCAGGGCGTTTGTGGCCAGTTCGCTGGCGACGAGTTCGGCGTCATCGACGGTGGGGTGCCCGTCGAGCAGGGCGCGCACGAAGGCCCGGACACGGGCCACTTCGTCGACATGGCTAGGGAACATTCGGGCCCAGATACGCACGCACACCACCACCGTCTAGAGGGCTATACACCTGGCTTCAGACGGCACAGTACGGCAACTCGGCTCATCTATTCAACGTATTCACTGAATAATCTGTTGGATGTCGGAGGCCACCCGCTCTACCACCCGACGGAAGTCCTCCCCGGTCACAGCCACGGCCTCCAGGGCATCGAACGCCTCCCGGTAGGCGGTCACGTGCTTCAGTCCGGTCAGGGTCATCTCAGCGGTGAAGGTCTCGACTAGGACCCCGGCCTCATCGCAGACGGTGAACCCGTGTGGAGGCATGACAGGAAGACCCACACCCCACGGGATCACTCCGAGGGACACGTTCGGGAGCTGGGCAACCGCCAGGAGGTGTTCGAGCTGGGCAGGCATGAACTCACCCGACCCAGGCCAGGTCCGCAACGACGACTCGGTCACCACGAGCCGGAAGGTCTTGCCCTCATCAGCCAGAGCTTTGCCCAGGTCCGCAGACGAGCCCAAGTCACCGGCGTCAACGCTCACGTACTCGGGGATCCGGAGCAGCGCCGGAACCATCGCGTCTTGGAATCCGCACACCACCGACGCCGAGGTGAGGAGCTTTCGTCCAGCACCAGGGACGAGTGAGACTCCGGCGTCCACCCGCTTGTCTTCCGCTGCGAGGGCGTAGGCGCCCCGAGCCATCAGGGTCAACCGTCCTGCTTCCTCCTGCGAGAACGGCAGAGCTGCAATCAGCCGTTCAACCGCCTCCACGCCGGACACTCGCTGCCCGTTCTCCACCCGCGAAACGGTCGGCTGCGTGACACCCGCACGCGAAGCGAGCACAGCACCTGAACAGCGATCATTCTTACGTGCGATCCGCAACACGTCACCTAGGTCCTTCAACACTCGGTCAGCCATGAAGAAGGTCTACCGTAACCGAGACACGGTTCGCACCAGCAAGAACGAAGGATCGTAAATATCCGACCCCTGAGAAGAAATTCACTATGAGCTTTTAACCTTAATTCCATGAACCAGGTTATACCATTTCTCCAGGGAAGATTGAGCCCGACTATAGTCAATTCCTGCTTCTCGGAGTGCGGAATCAAAAACCGTCACTAGGTCGGGACAATGTTTACTAAGATAATTCATAACCTCGCTGGACAAAATCATTGCCGAAGTATCAAGAGAAAATCCACGCGCGGTCTTTAGTGGCTCAGGAGTAGACAGCGAAGGCTGCATCGAAGATAGAACCTCCCGCGCCTTCATCCACTGAGCCCCCTCCCTTGAATGCGCCATCTCACCTAGCGCAGAGTTGAAGGATGATATCCTCTTGAGGCCAGACTTGTCTATCCAATCTTTCGGCGTGGTTTTCTTATTTGCTTCAAGAGAAGCTGCTTTTTCTGGCTTTTGATTCCACGTGCGAATTCGAGCCGATTGTTCTGTGACTATTCGAAGCATTCCCATGGCTCTGTCGTCATCGTCCAGCCAAAGCCAATAGGCAGACCGGAGCGAACTAGCAGCAGCCGCTGCAGCGTTCCGCACTTCTTCAATTTCAGCCCAGTGTGAAACAAGAGACGAAAACTCACTCGCAATAATAATCCTGAATTGCTTGTCGGCCAGAGATCCAGGATTAAATTCTTTGCCAAAAAGTTTTCTTTCTTCTTCAAATCCAGCCCGAGCCCAGAGCATAGCTCGGAATCTTCTCTCAGTGAAAAAGATATCGACCATTTCGTCATCACGAAACAGTCGCCCGTAAGGACGATTTCCCTGGGATATCGACTGCAGAAGCTCGCTGGAGTGCCCGTAAGAGGCTAATACTTGAGGATCTTGGGAGGTCTCATAAGTAAGCGGCCAAAGAGCAGCAACAGGGAAACCATTTTTTCCAGCAGGAAGCTTTTCTTTAAACTCCATCATCTTTCGAGATTCGTGAGAATCAATCATCAATTCACGTACTCTCGCCCGAATCCTTGAGAGAACAAGTGAGACTCCTGCTGCCAGTAGTCTAGTCAGTTTGATCGACCGAGAAGGGGCGCTGCCAGTGAGTGTCGAGCTCATCTCCCAGTAGGTAAGTTCCACATACTCTCCACGAGCATGCAAAAATTCTGACAGTTCAGAATAAATCGATCCCGCAGAGTGCTCGCCTTCGCCTTCGAGATCCCCTGAAAAACTCACCCTCCTATCGCCCAGGGTGTCTTCATTTTCGTAATCCGAACCCTTGGGGAGGCCGATCGTCGGCTCGGTTGGAGACGCATCAGACGATTCCGGAAAAGCACCGTCATGCCAAACGGTGTCCATGAAACGAATGTTTGCGGTTCCCCTTTCTCTCTCGATTCCTCTAGCTGAAGCTAGATCTTTGGTCCAGCGCTCCAGCTGAGTCCGAAGTATCAGTGCTGCGGCCAAAAACTGTCCACTTGCCAAATGTCTCAGTACGGCGTAACAGCTATCGACTGCCCAGAGAAGGTGCTCCTCCCAGGTGCCAAGGTAGTTCGCGGGCATCTGAGTTGGATTTCTGCTGATTTTCATCAGTGCTCCATCAATTAGCACCGCCGCCAGAAGTTCCGATCGAATTGGACTTGTGATTTCACTGGGAAATCCTTTCAGTCTATTTATTCGAGCATTGTGTCGTGCAATCAATGCTTCACAGACCCTCCTTGGCCCCCGCTCATGCGCCTCGATATAATCCACTTTTTCCATTCCAATGAGCCCGCCTCTCATTTCTGCTTTTTGGGCATTTCGCCAGCCAAATTTATCGAAACCATCAAGCTCTTCTCTTTTCATCTTTCGAAATTCTCTAGATCTTTTGCCTTTTCCCATTTTGATAACCTCTTTTTCTTCTGCCGAGTTGAG
Organism: Nocardiopsis codii; assembly: GCF_036327455.1. NCBI lineage: Bacteria > Bacillati > Actinomycetota > Actinomycetes > Streptosporangiales > Nocardiopsidaceae > Nocardiopsis > Nocardiopsis codii. The sequence goes on from NZ_JAUZMY010000063.1 coordinate 15,472, forward strand.
CTGTATGGGATCAAGGCGACGTCGCGAGCGCCGTCGCTGCGACCGGTGGTCGCGCTCGGGCTGCGGGCTGACGCCCGGTCC
>NZ_JAUZMY010000064.1:0-12839 GCF_036327455.1 Nocardiopsis codii
CCGGCCCGCCCCCACCTGGGGCGAACCCCGCCCCGCCTGCGAGGGCTGCGGCTACAGCACCTGGTGCTCGGGCGGGCGCACCGCCGCCCGCCACCTGTCCCTGGTCGCCGGACTGCGCACCGACCAGGCCGCCAAACTCACCGACGCCGGACTGGGAACCATCGACGCCCTGGCCGGTGCCGACGACGACCAGCGCCCCGCCACCCTGCCCCGCCGCTCCTTCGACCAGCTGCGCGCCCAGGCCGCCCTCCAGGTCCGCCAGGACACCACCCGCACCCCCCACAACCCGCAGGGCACCGTCACCGCCGAGGTGTTCTCACCCGACGGCCTGGCAAGCCTGCCCGCCCCCAGCCCCGGCGACGTGTTCTTCGACATGGAGGGCTACCCCTACCACTCGCGCGACGGCGGCCGCGGCCTGGAGTACCTGTTCGGCGCCACCACCGAGGACGAGAACGGCACCGAGACCTTCCACACCTACTGGGCCCACGACCGCGCCCAGGAGAAGAAGGCCCTGGAGGACTTCGTCGACTTCGCCTGCGCCCGCATCGACGCCGACGAGAACGCCCACGTCTACCACTACGCCTCCTACGAGGTGGACCGCCTCAAACACCTCAGCTCGGAGTTCGCCACCCGGGAGGAGGAGGTCAACCGGCTCCTGCGCGAGAACCGGCTCGTCGACCTGTACACCGTCGTCCGCAAGAGCCTGCGCGTGTCCCAGCGCTCCTACTCCATCAAGTACCTCGAACCCCTCTACCTGGGCGCCGCCCGCTCCGGCGACGTCACCACCGCCACCTCCAGCATCGACGCCTACGCCGCCTACCTGTCGGCCGCCGAACACGGCGACCACGACCGCGCCGCCCGGGTGCTCGCCGACATCGGCGCCTACAACCGCGACGACTGCCACTCCACCGCCCGCCTGCGCGACTGGCTGGAGGACCACCGCGTCCGGCAGGGCATCACCGACCGGCCCCTGATCCAGTTCGAACTCACCGAGGCCGAGGCCGAACGCGCCCGCAAACGCGCCGAGAAGCAGGCCCGCCACGCCTCCCTGACCGAACCCCTCCTGGCGGACCTGCCCGCCACCCACGAGGAGCGCCGCGAGGAGGACCACACCCGCGCCTCCCTGGCCGCCCTGGTCGGCTACTACCAGCGCGAGAACCTCCCGCCCTGGCGCGAGCACTACCGCCGCACCAGCGCCCCCCTGACCGACCTGGAGGCCGACACCGACTGCGCCGTCCCCTGGCAGGTCCACACGGGGGAGTGGGCCGAACCCACCGGCCGCCAGCGCAAGGCCCGCCGCGAACTGTCGATGCGACTGGACACCGCCCACCCCCACCCCTTCACCACCGGCCAGGACGTCCACCTGCTCTACCCCGGCGCCCCGGGACAACCGGCCACCGCAGCCCCCGCCACGATCTCCGCCGCCGACGCCGACACGCTCACCGTCACCGAGACCAGCGACCCCGACAGCACCCACACCCGCCCGCCCGTCGCGGTCCTGCCCGGCTCCCCGGTCAACCCCCAGCCCAAGGACGGCGCCCTGGAATCGGTCGCCCGCACCGCCGTCACCTCCCTGCCCGCCTGGCCCCACCACCCCGGCCTGGACGTGCTGCGCCGCGTCCCGCCCCGCCTGAGCACCCGCGGCCCCCTGCCCGACCCCGCCGAGCACGACGGCGACCTCATCGCCGCCACCATCGCCGCCGTGGACCGCCTCGACGGCTCCTACCTGGCCGTCCAGGGCCCGCCCGGCGCGGGAAAGACCTACCTCGCCGCCCAGCTCATCACCCACCTGGCCCGCCAGGGCCGCAACGTGGGCGTGTGCTCCACCAGCCACAAAGCCGTCGAGAACGTCATGGGCGCCGCCCTGCGCGCCGCCGAACACGCCGGCGTCACCCTGGCCGCCGCCAAACGCGCCAAGGGCCGCGGCAAGGACGCCGTCGACCCCGACCTGCCCTGGGACCAGCCCACCAGCCCCCAGGCCCTGATGGGCTGGCGCGCCAAGCGCACCGCCGACAACCAGCCCGTCCTGATCGGCGGCACCGCCTGGGCCCTGTCCAACGCCGCGATGATCGCCGACCCCCTGGACGTGCTCATCATCGACGAGGCAGGACAGTTCGCCCTGGCCGACACCCTGGCCGTGTCCGCCGCCGCCCACAACCTCGTCCTGCTCGGCGACCCCCAGCAACTGCCCCAGGTCGTCCAGGGCACCCACGGGGAAGGGGCCGACGCCTCCGCCCTGCAACACCTGATGGCCGGACGCCAGATCATCGACCCCACCCGCGGCTACTTCCTGGACCAGACCCGCCGCATGCACCCCGACGTGTGCGCCACCGTCTCCGCCCTGTCCTACCAGGGCCGCCTGCACGCCCACCCCTCCACCACCGAACGCGCCCTGTCCACCCTCGCCCCGGGCGTCTACACCCACCCCGTCACCCACCACGGCCGCACCACCCACAGCCCCGAGGAGGTCGAGGCCGTCGTCGCGATCGCCACCCGCCTGGTCGAGGACAAGCTCACCCCCGGCCACGGCCAGCCACCACGACCCCTCACCGGCGAGGACATCCTCGTCGTGGCCCCCTACAACCTCCAGGTGCGCGCCCTGCGCCGCGCCCTGGCCTCCGCCGCCCGCACCCACCCCGCACTGGAAGGGGTGCGGGTGGGCACCGTCGACCGCTTCCAGGGCCAGGAGGCCGCCGCCGTCATCTGCTCGATGACCACCTCCAACGCCGCCGAGACCAGCCGAGGCACCGCGTTCGTCCTGGACCGCAACCGCCTCAACGTCGCCCTCTCCCGGGCCCAGCTCCTGGCCGCCGTGGTCCACTCGCCCGACCTGCTCACCACCGCCCCGCGCAGCATCGACGAACTGCGCCTGCTCGCCTCCTTCACCGGCCTGGTCGACGGCGCCCGCCCCTGGAGCCCCACCCCCTGACACACGTCCCACAGGTTTCGGACACCCCCCAGGTGGAGTACGTTTTACACAGCACCGCACTCGACCCGGCGCGCTAGCCCGCGCCCGGGCGGATGCGGGCCGCCTCCGACGGACCGAACCCACCCCGCGCCCCCGGGCCCGGGCATGCCCCCATCCGTCGACGCCCCGGCCCGCCACCCCGTTCCCGAAAGGCACCACGGCCCCCGTGTCTGACCGTCCCTCCGCCCCCGGCGGTGGCCGCAACACCAGCCACCCCACCGGCATCCGCGTCGTCGTCGTCATCCTCGCCCTGATCGCCCTGGTGTTGGGGCCCGTGGGCTACCTGATGGGCGTTGACGCCCACTCCCACGCCGGATCGGCGGCCGAGTGGTTCACCCTCGCCTTCGGCGCCGCCGTCGGCATCCCCCTGCTGGCCGCAGCGGTCGCCACCGTCGCCGGGGACCGCAGGGCCGCCCTGTGGGCGCTGGCCCTGCTCGTGTGGCCCGTGGTGTTCGTGTTGGCCATCCACCTGACCTCCCTGGGCGGGTAGGCTCCACCTTCCCGGCCGTGCCCGCGACGACCCCGGGCCGGCACGGCGACCAGCGAACCACCCCACCAAGGACAGGCGCGTGTCACCCAAGAAACGCAAACGCCGCAAGGACCGGAGCCCCGGCACCGCCCCCGCCGCCGCGGCGAGGACGGACCAGGACCCCGACCGGGCACCGGAGCGCACCACGGGCAGGATCAGCCGCACCCCGGTGGTCATCGCCGACCCGCCCGACCGCAGGATCACCCTGCTGTGGGTGCTGCTCACCCTCGCGTGGATCCTGGGCACCTTCCTGGCCCTGGCGAACCTGCTGTTCGTGGCCATGGACCTCCAGAACGCCGCCCTGGCCGTGGAGGACCCCACCGCCCCGCTGCCGCCGGACATGATGGACTCGGTCGGCAACGCCCTGGTGTGGGTCCTGGTCTTCGCACTGCTCGTCCCGGCGGGCGGCGCCGTCACCGCCCTGGTGCTGCGCCGCAGGATCGCCGCGATCGGGTTCACGACCGCCCTGGTCGTCTCGGCCGTCCCCCTGCTGTGGGTCATGCCGCCCGCCGAGCTGTGGGACGCCCTGCGCGCCCACTTCGGCGGCTGAGCCGTGGCCGCCGGCGTACCGCCCCCGCGCGCGGGGCCCGCCGCGCGGCGCTGACAGCGCCCCGCAGCACACGAGCCCCCGCCCTCACGCCCCCGTGCGTCGCGGTGCCCCCGCACCCGCGCCTGGGCCATCATGGATAACCGTGAACACACCCCACACCTCCGAGGACCAGCCGGAACCGACCGCCGAGGTCGCCCTGCCCCCGACCGTGCGCGCCCGCCTGGACCGGGTCACCCACAGCGTCCTGGTGGACACCCGCGCCCTGGCCCGGGTCCGTGAGCGCTTCGACGCCGAACAGGCCCAGGCCCTGGGCCGGTACCTGGCCAGCGCCCAGTCGCCCAACACGCTGCGCGCGTACCGCACCGACTGGACCTCCTTCACCGCCTGGTGCCTGGCCGAACACCGCCAGTCGCTCCCGGCCGACCCGGTCGACGTGGCCGTCTACCTGGCCGCCTGCGCCCAGGCCCGCACCGACGACGGCACCGGGTGGGCGCTGGCCCCCTCCAGCATCGAACGGCGCTCCGCGGCCATCGCCGCCGTCCACGGCGCCCACGGCCTGGAGACGCCCACCCGCGCCGAGGTGGTGCGGATGACGCTGCGCGGCATCCGCCGCACCCGCAAGAGCCGTCCGCGCCGCAAGGACCCGGTGGTGCTCTCCACCCTGGAGGCCCTGCTGGCGGTGCGCCCCGCCGACGGCTTCCCCGGAGGCGTGTCCCGGCGCAGGGACACGGTGCTGCTGCTGACCGGGTTCGCCGGGGCGCTGCGCCGCACCGAGCTGGCCTCGCTCACCTTCGACGACGTGGCGGTGCGCACCGACGCCTCCTCCGGCATCCCGGCGCTGGTGGTCCGGCTGGGCTCGACCAAGACCGACCAGGAGGGCCGCCACGGCCAGGTCGTGGCGCTGCCCCGGGGCCGCCACCGGCACACCTGCCCGGTGTGCGCGCTGGCCGACTGGTCCCAGGTGCTGGAGGCCCACCGCGACGGCGGGTCGAAGGCGGTGCGCGCCCTGGTGGAGGGGTCGGTCGCGGTCGCCTCGCCCGCGCACCGCTGCCAGGGCTGGCGGGGCACCTCCCTGGCCGACGGGTCCGAGCGCCCGCTGCTGCCCGCGGTCACCCAGCACGGCCGGGTGGGGGAGCGGCCGATGTCGGGGCGGGCGGTGGGCGAGGTGGTCAAACGCTACGCCGAGCGGGCCGGGCTGGACCCCGACGACTTCGGCGGACACTCCCTGCGGGCGGGGTTCGCCACCCAGGCCGCCCTGGGCGGCGCCACCGACCGGGAGATCATGCGCCAGGGCCGGTGGACCAACCCGCGCACCGTGCACGACTACATCCGTACCGCCAACCCGCTGGAGGACAATGCGGTCACCCGCCTGGGGCTGTGACCCCTTCGGGGGGCTCGTGTCCCCGGCATCTCAAATCATCAACAAACCCACCAGCAGCACATGAAATCACCCGTTAAAGTGCGATCCTTCCCTGATGAGACATTAGGTTGGTTGCGTAAGAAAGGGGACGGACCCATGGTCGACGAGTTTCGCAGGGCGTTCCAGCAACTGATCGACGCCTCAGTCGCCACGGACCCCCGCCACTTCCCACCGGCAGTGCACTCGGTCTACGTACTCGCCTCCCAGATCCCCGCCTCCGAGCGCGAACTCGCCCTGGAGGCACTCGCCCCCCTCCTCTCCGGGGACCACGCCGCCCCCGGCATCATCGCCGACCTGTCCGTGGTCGCCGGAGCCCTCGTCGAGATGGGCACCGACCCCGGCCCCACCGCCCCCGAAGTCCTCACCCGCCTGCGCACCATGGGCAAGGGCGCCATCGTCTTCATCCGCGCCTGGGAACGCACCGGCGGCGGCCCCCCGCCCGACCCCGACGCCGTCACCGCCGACGCCGAGGCACGCGTGGCCACCGAACTCGGCCCCGACGCCCCCAACGCCACCATGTGCTGGTGGACCATCCGCCGCCACGGCCTGGCCGCCCGCACCATGCTCGGCGAGGCCACCGTCCGCGCCCTGGTACGCCGCAACCCCTCCCTGCACGCCGAACTCGCCGCCATCGCCAACCAGCTCAGCGAACTGCTCACCGAGTTCGACGAGGTCCGCGCCCTGCTGCGCATGTCCGAGGCCACCAGCGCCCTGGTCATGGACCGCCACTCCCAGCGCGCCTTCCGCGTCCTCTTCGACGGCATCGGCGACAACTTCCAACTCCACACCCTGCTCGCCGACGCCCTCGTCGGCCCCGGCGGCCGGGGCCTGGCCGGAGACCCGCCCGACCCCCGCTGGATCGCCGCCTTCCGCGACTCACCCTCCGACCCCGCAGCCCAGACCGTGCGCGGCTGGTGGAACCTGGTCGCCCACGACGGCACCTGGGTCTGGAACGAGGGCGTGCCCGCGGAGATCCCCACCGTCGACGGCGAACCCGTCCTGGTCCTGGACGAACAGCCCTACCCCCGCTCCTGGAACGCCGGACGGCGCCACCCCCAGGTCCGCGGCTGGCTGGAGGTGGAGTCGGAGCTGACGCGGGAGGAGGCCACCCTGTGGTGGAAGCGCGTCGCCCCGGCCGAACCCGCCATCCCCACCGACGACGAGGGCGACCACACGCCCATCCCCGAACCCGTCCTGGCGGTGGAGGAACCCGAGCCCGGCCGCGTGCGCGGTTTCCTGGCGGAGGAGCCCACCGCACCCGAGCCCGTTCCCGCACCTGACCCCGCACCCGTGCACGAGCCCTGGACCGAACCCTTCCCGGTGCCGCCCGAGCCCGCCCCGGCCCCACCCGCACCCCAGGCCCCGGAACAGCACCACCCGCGCAACCCCGAACCGCCGACGGATCCCGCACCCCCGCCCGCACCCTCCGACGCCCCACCGCGGACCGGCACACCCGGCACCGGGTTCCTGCCGCCCCTGCCGCCCGGGGTGTCCAAGAGCGCCAACTGGGGACCCACCTGGCGCTGAACCCGCACGCGAGCCCTGCGGGACGAGCGGGCCGGGCGGGTCGGGCCCCACACGCCCGGCCGCGGAGGCCGCACGGGGCCTGACCGGCCCGTGGGGGTCATCGGAGTGGCCGCCCCGGGGGCGGCGGGCAGACGGTCGGTTCCCCTCCGGGAGCGGGTCCCCCCCGGCCGCCACACGGCGCGGCCGGTGCTGCGCCGATCCGGGCGCCGACGGCAGCAGACCCCCGCCGGGCTCCCTGCGGCGAACACGCGCAGCTCCCCGGCGCCCCTGCGGGCCGCGGCGCGCCCTGCGCGGACGGCCCCGGGGAGCGCCCACCGGGGGAGGGGAGCCCCGGGGCCGCCGTCCCGGCCCGGTCGCACGGGGCGGACCCCCGGACGCTGCGGCCGGACCCGGACCCCGCCGGCGGGCGACCGGCGGATGTGCGGGGGACCGGGCCGCGGGGCCCGGCGCGGTCCTAGGCGCGGTGCCGGGGCGCGTGGGGGCCCGACGGCGCGGCCGCGCCCGGCGGGCGGACCTTGTCATCGTCCTCCTCGTAGAGCCCGTCGAAGTACACCTCCGCCTCGGAGGGGCCCTCCTCCTCACGGCGCCACCGCCCGCCCACGAACAGGGGGGCGAACAGCACGAGCGCGAGCGGGACGAACACGCCCAGCGGGAGCAGCGTCAGGGCGCCCTCGGCACCGGGCACCTCGGGCAGCCGCTCCAGCAGGTGCATCCGCAGCAGCGCCAGGCCGGTCAGCCCGCTCACGACCAGCGCCGCGCCGAAGGGCAGCATCGGTGTCAGCCGCGGGGGGACCGCGACCAGGGCCACCAGGACTCCGACGCCGACCAGGCCCGCGACAGCCACCGGACCGGAGCCCTGCAGGGCTCCCAGACCGGCCGTGTGCAGGCCGCGCAGGTGGGCGAACGCCCATCCGCAGACCAGGACCAGCACGAGGCCCAGGATCAGACCGGACAGGAAGCCGACGAAATGTCGCACGGGGGTGCTCCTCTCAGGGGTTGCGCAGCACCCTAGCGACAAAAATCAAGTTCGGCACCAAAGCACACAATTAACCGCATCTCGGACACCCGTGGTCCCGTGCGCCCCGCCCCGCCAGGCTGCACGAACACGAGCGACGACCACCCCGGACACGACCCCGCCCGCACACAGGCGCCCCCGGCCCGGAACCGCCTCCCCGGGCCGGACCCGACAGCGCGAACACCCCCGGCCCGCCACGGCCGCCCTCACCGCCCGCGACAGCGCCCCTGGCCCCCGTGAACCCGGCCGCCCCAGACGCAGACCTGACACCGCCGGAGGACCACCGGGGCGGCCGAACCGCACCGCCCGCCCCGGGAACACCCCCGGGCACCCCCGGCACGGACCCCGCACCGCGCGCTAACCGGCCCCGGGGACGCGCCTGAGCCCCTCCGCGCCGGGCCGGTCCCGCAACCCCAGCACCCGGTCCGAGGGAGTGGACCCCCACCGGCGCCGGAACACGTACGCCACCAGGGCCACCACCACCGAACCCACCGACGCCCACAGCGCCTGACGCTGCTCGGGAAGGACCACCATCGCCGCGAAGATCGTCACCAGACCCGCCAACACCACCCACGTCAGATACGGGAACGCCCACATCCGGAACGACAGGCGCTCCGGCTCGCGGCGGCGCACCCGCCCGCCCAACACCAACTGGGAGGCGCAGATCGTCAAAAACAGGATCAGCAGGATCGCACCGATCGACGCCACCAGGAACGGGAACACCTGCCCCGGCCACACGAAGTCGGCCACCGCGGCCGCATACCCCACCACCGTGCCCAACAGGATCGCCCGCACCGGCACACCCCGCCGGTTCACACCCCGCAGCACACGCGGTGCGTCCCCCTGCCGCGTCAGCGTGAACAGCATCCGCGAGGAGGTGTACATCGCCGCGTTCAACACGCTCAGCACCGCGATGAAGACCACCACCTCCATGATCAGCGCCGCACCCGGAACACCCACGCGCTCCATGACCGCCACGAACGGGCTCAACCCCGGGTCGACCGTGTTCCACGGCAGAACCATCACCACGACCACGATCGAGGCCACGTAGAACAACCCGATCCGCCACAGCACGTTCGTCACCGCCGAGGCCACACCCCGCTCCGGCTCCGCGCTCTCACCCGCCGCCACGGTGATGATCTCCACCCCGCCGAACGCGAACAGCACAACCACCGTGGCCGCCAACACCGCCACCCACCCCTGGGGGGCGAACCCGCCGTGCTCCCACAGGTTGGACACCCCCGACCCGTCCGACCCGCTCCACAACCCCAGCGCCCACAACCCGCCGATCAACAGGAACGCCACGATCGTGGCCACCTTGACCAGGGAGAAGAACGACTCGGTCTCCGCGAAGAAACGCACCGACACCAGGTTGGCGACCGTCATCGACAACAACACCAGCAACGCCAGCGCCCACCCGGGCACCCCCGGCACCCACTGGCCCAGGATCGCCGCACCGGCCACCGACTCCGCGGCCACCAGCACCGCGTACATCCACCAGTACACCCAGCCGATCGTGAACCCGGCCCAGGGCCCGAACGCCAACCGGGCGTAGTCGGAGAACGACCCCCCTGCGGGCACCGCCACCACCATCTCGCCCAGCGCACGCAGGGTGAGGAACACCAACGCGCCGGCCAGCACGTAGGACACCACCGCGGCCGGCCCCGCCATCTGGATCACCGACCCCGAACCGATGAACAACCCCGCACCCACCGACCCGCCGATCGCGATCAGCGCCATGTGGCGCCGTCTCAGCGAGTGCGCCAACCCGGCGCCAGGGGTCTCTGTCTTCTTGGCCGCCCCATCGGGCGGCGTCACACTGCTCGTCACCAACCCAACACTAAAAGCTCACACGCCCCAGGACGTGCACTGGCCCCACCCCACACACCCCCTGACCCCAGGAAACAGGGGCAGGGCCCCCACCCACCGGAGCACCCCGCACACCACCACCGGACCGAAACCCCGCCCGGCACCGGGGGAGAGCACCCCTCACCCCCCAGGGGGAGGCGCCACCCCACCCACCTGTGCCACGATCACCCACGTGCGCCACCTCACCACACCCCTGCGCCCGCTCACCAGCGCCCACACCTACCGCCGCTGGGCCCACCTCGTCATCGGCGGCGCACTCATGACGCCCTACGCCATGGCCGCCCTCGTCCTGGCCACCCTCCTCACCCACAACGGCCACTCCGCCGCACTCACCCACCCCACCCCCGCACCCACCTACACCCTGGCCACCGCCCTGGCCCTGGCCCTCGTCGCCGCCACCGCCCAGATCCCCGGCGTACGCAACGCCCAGATCCACCTCGCCCGCGCCCTGCTGCGCGGCCCCCTCACCCACCGCCCGGCCCCCACCACCACCTGGCGCAGCACCGCCCGCACCAGCACCTTCCTGTGCCTGCACATGCTCCTGGGCCTGACCGTGTGCCTGCTCACCATGACCGCCCTCACCGAAGCCGCCCTCCTCGCCGCAGCACCCCTGACCCCCGACCCCTACACCGCCTCCCAAGGCCCCCTCACCCTCACCCTCACCGGCCACGAACAGCTCACCCGCCCCCAACGCCTGGCCGGCCCCCTCCTGGGCCTGCTCCTGATCGCCGCACTCCTGTACACCACCGCCCTGGCCGGACACCTGCTCTCCCTGGCCGCACCCCGCCTGCTGGGACCCTCACCCACCGAACGCCTGGCCGCGGCCCAAGCCCACGCCGACACCCTCGCCGAACGCAACCGCCTGGCCCGCGAACTCCACGACTCCCTCGGCCACGCCCTGTCCGTGGTCACCCTCCAGGCCGCCACCGCCGCCCGCCTGATCGACACCGACCCCGCCTTCGCCCGCCAAGCTCTCACCCACATCGCCGACCAGGCCCGCACCGCCACCGCCGACCTCGACCACGCCCTGGGCGTCCTGCGCGAGGACACCACCGCCCCCCGCACCACACCACCCGACCTGACCCACCTTCCCCACCTGGCCCACGCCACCGAACACACCGGCACCGACCTGACCTACCACCTCACCGGAGACCCCGCCCGCGTCCCCTCCCTGCTCTCCCGCGAGACCTACCGCATCACCCAGGAAGCCCTTACCAACGCCCTGCGCCACGCACCCGCCCAACCCCTCACCGTCCACCTGGACACCACCCCCACCACCCTCACCCTCACCGTCACCAACCCCCTGCCGCCCACCCGCACCCGCCGCCGCACCAGCGGCGGACGCGGCATCACCGGCATGCGCGAACGCGCCCACCTGCTCGGCGGCACCCTCACCGCCGGCCCCCACGACCGCACCTGGCAGCTCACCCTGCACCTGACATGGAAAGAACAACCGTGATCGGCATCAACCTGGTCGACGACGAGGCCCTCATCCGCACCGGACTGGCCGCCCTCATCAACGCCGAACCCGACATGGAGGTCACCGGCCAGGCCGCCGACGGCGCCGACGTCCCCGACCTGGTCCGCCGCACCCGCCCCGACGTCGTACTGATGGACGTGCGCATGCCCCACCTGGACGGCATCCACGCCACCCGCACCCTGCACACCGCCCTGACCCGCCCGCCCCGCGTCATCGTCCTCACCACCTTCGACAACGACGACTACGTGTGGGCAGCCCTGCGCGCCGGAGCCGTCGGCTTCCTCCTCAAACGCACCCCGCCCGAGGACATCCTCGCCGCCGTGCGCATCGCCCACCGGGGCCAGACCCTGCTCTTCCCCACCGCCCTGCGCCACCTGGCCGCCGCCCAGCCCACCGCACCCACCCCCGCCGCCCGCAAGGTCGCCACCCTCACCGAACGCGAGTCCCAGACCCTCACCCTCATCGCCCAGGGGCTCACCAACGCCGAGATCGCCGACCACCTGTTCCTGGGGGTGCAGACCGTCAAGACACACGTGTCCAACATCCTCGCCAAACTCGGCGCCCGCGACCGCACCCAGGCCGTCATCGCCGCCTACGACTCCGGACTCATCCGCCCCGGCACCGGACGCTGACCCCGCGGCGCCCCCACACGAAACACCGACACACCCATCAGAGTGCAAACACAGAGTGACAATACTGCTACGTTCAGCTCTCACACGGCACCGGACGCGACAGCCACGGGGGAAGCATGCCAACCGCGTCAGCGATCGACATCGACCACATCAGCGGCCTGTACCGCACCCACCGCGACGACCTCGCCCGCGTACGCGACCAGATGCGCGCACACCTCCAGGCCGCCGAACCCCCCATGACCCCCCAACTCGACGACATCGAAGCCGAGATCACCTACCTGCTCCTACGCGAGCGCACCCCCGCCCACACCGTCGAGATCGGCACCTACTACGGGTGGTCCACCACCTGGATCCTGTCCGCCCTGCGCGACAACGGCACCGGCCACCTGTACTCCTTCGACATCATCGACCACGCCCCCCGACACGTCCCCCCACACCTGGCCCAGAACCGGTGGACCTTCACCAAGGGCGACGTCCGCGCCAAGATCGCCCACATCCCCTCCGACACCGACTACCTGTTCATCGACGCCGCCCACAACGGCTGGTTCGCCCGCTGGTACCTGCACCACCTGCTGCCCGCCCTGCCCTCCCACATCCCCGTCAGCGTCCACGACGTCTTCCACCAACGCCACGCCCTGCCCTTCACCGAAGGCGCCGTCGTCCTCAAATGGCTCGCCACCAACACCACCCCCTTCTTCACCGCCTCCAGCGCCCGCGCACCCCACACCCACCAGGCCCTGCGCGACCTCAAACGCGAACTCGACCTGGACGAACCCGTCTGCACCGGCCACCACAACCCCATGATCTACTTCCGGCTGCCCACCCTCCCCGGCCACAACCCCCACCCCC
>NZ_JAUZMY010000065.1:0-12164 GCF_036327455.1 Nocardiopsis codii
CGCCGCGCCCCCCCTGGTCAGGGCCGCGACGACCTGGGGGGTCCGCGTGGCCGCCACCGCCACGGCGCCGTCGGCGAGCGCGGCGTTGGCGACCGCCCGGAGGAGCGCCTCCCGGGTGGCCCCGTCGGCGTCCGCCGAGACGCCGGTGCCGAGCGGCGCGCCGTCCGCCCCCACCACGTCGACCCGCAGCAGGCCCGTCCCGTCCAACCCCCGGAAGCGCGTCGAGGCGGACACGCCGAACCGCAGTGTCAGGGCGGCCCACAGGCGGCGGGCCGGTGCCGACATCGGCTCGGGAGGGCCGATGTCCTTCCACCCCGTGTCCGTGCCCAGGACCAGATCTCCCACGGACGCGCCGATCGCGGCAGGCAGCGTCAGCCCGAGGCCGCGGCCGACGGTGGCCGTCCACCCGGTCCCGGAGGGCTCCGCTCCGGGGCGTCGGCCCACCGCCCGCGCACCGTCTCCGGAGACGTCGCCCCGTGCCCGACCGCCGTCGCCGCGGGAGGCGGAGCCCCGCACCTCCGACCGGGTGTCGCCCCCGGTGCCGGGGGAGGTCCCCCGCGCCGGGACGCCCGGCCACGCGACGGAGCCGAGGGCGGTCAGCAGCGCGTCCAACCGCGCCTCGGCGGTGGTGAACCCGCAACCGTGCACGTCGGAGCGGGCCACACGGGCGAGCCCCACCGGTAGCTGCGGCAGGTCGCCCGGCGCGGGCTCGCCGACGGGACCGAACACGCGGTCCCACAGGTGTGTGACCCGGTCGAGCCGTTCGGGCAGCGACGAGGGCGGCACCGGCCCGGGAGGGGGCGGGGCCGGCCACGGCGCAGACATCGGCCCACCCGGACGCCCCTCGCCGAGCGGCGGAAGCGCCACGAAGGGATGCGGTTCGCTGACCAGTTCGTCCGTGGTCACCATGAACTCCGGGTCGGAGGACGTCCCGTCGTCAGCCGCGGGGCCGGGACCGGGGTCCACCGGTTCGTCCACCGCGCGGGCGACGTGCGCCACCAGGGCCAGAGCGAGCTGTGCGGCGACGAGTGCGCGTGTGATCGCCAGGCCGGCCCCGCTGCCGGAACCCGTTCCGGTCCCGTCCGGCGCGGACCCCCCGAACCACTCCCGCACCCGTTCCACGAGTGCGGCGTCGCCCGGTGCGTCGCGCGGCCCCGACAGCCACACCCCGTCCCCCGCGGCGACCAGGTACAGGGACTCGCCGCGCCCCGGTACACCGACCCGGGCGGTCAACAGCACGCCGGCGCCGGGGCCGGTGTCGGCGTGCACCTCGCGGAACCCGGCACGGCCCAGCGCCCGGCGCACCTCCGCCTCCAGCAGGGGGCACTCGGACCGCACCCGCACGGTGCTGTCCGCGAGCGCCCGCAACGCGGCGAACGGCCGCGCGGTCAGCGACTCCAGGTGCGGGTACGCGACCCGTTCGGACGCGGACAGCTCGTGCTCGTCCTCCAGTTCGCGGAGGAAGCCGTGGTCCTCCAACTGGTCCAGGACGCCCTCCAGGAAGGGCCTGCCCGGGGCGGGGAACGTCGCGACCAGGGACTCGCGGGTGAACCCGGCGCGCAGGGCGGGCTCCAGCGCACGCCACACGGTGTCGGCCCGAGCCCCGCGCACGACGACGGCGGTCGCCCCCATGCTCACGGCGACCCCCTCGTCGGCCAGGGACCGGGCGCGCACGCCGCTCTTCAGGCGCGCGGCCGTCGGGGGCGCCGGGGCAGCGGAGTTCACCGGGGCCTCGGGGACGGTCGGGACGTCGGGGGCCGTGACCGGCTCGGTGCGCTCAGGCATCGCCCACCCACGGAAGGGTCGGCTTCAGCTCCGGGTCGCCCTGCTGGTGGTCGACCACCCGGCGGACGGTCTCCTCCCAGCCCTCGCCCACCACCTCCTGCGCGGCCTCGGTGAACAGGTACGCGATCGAGTACCGCTGGATCGGCGACACCCCCATCAGGGGGAGCAGGTCGAAGAAGCAGTTGATCAGGAACCGGAACGCGGCGAACCCGTACCCGTCGCCCAGCCGGGTGAAGTCCAGCTTGCGGAACTCCCGGTGGAAGTCGCTGTAGGAACGGTCGTCCGATCCGCTCCACCGCACCCGCGTGTCCTCGCCGAACCGCGCCGCGGTGTCGAGCCGGTCCGGGTGCGGGAACGGGAGCACGTGCTCCTCGCGCGCCAGCGCCACCGCCTCCGGCAGCCACCTGCGCGTCCACTCCAGCCAGGCCAGTGCGAACGGGTCGCCGCCGGTACCGTCGTGGAGCGCGCGCAACCCCTCCACCAGCCCTGCGCGCTGCCGCGCGTACGACTCGGCGAGCTGCGCCTGCGCGCGCCCGTCCGGATCCGCCCAGTGGAAGTACTCCTTCCAGTGCGACAGGAACGCCTGGTAGCCGGAGCGCAGGCCCCACTCCGGGTACTGGGAGGCGATCGCGCCCATGCCGGCGAACACGTTCGAGAAGACGCCCGGACCGCCGCCCGCGTGGCCGGCCACCCGGGAGAGCCCGTCGGTCAGCACCCGGCCCTTCAGGGCCAGGGCCTCGGGGCCGCGCAGGAACGTGTCCACGGGGTCGCCGTCCAGGAACCGGGTCGAGTTGTCCGGTTCCAGCGGCCCGTAGGGCGGCTCCACCAGTTCGAGCCGACCCATCCGGGCGGAGAACTCCGCGTACTCGCCGGGGTCGACGGCGCGGGTGGACGGACGCTGGTCGAGGAAGCTCCGGACGCGGTCGCGGGCGCCGGCCATCGCCGCCTCGACCGCGCCGGGGTCGCCGTCCGCGTAGAGCACGCAGTGCGGGCCGAACCGCCAGTGCAGGTGGAGCCACGCGGCGGTGACCCCCTCCAGGCCGGCGGTGTCGAGCGCGGCGGGGACGAGGCAGTCGCCCAGCAGCGCGCCCTTGTCGCTGTCGTAGTAGGTCACTCGGAGTCCGACGGTCACGGGACCAGCCTCACTTCGCCTGGGGGAACGGGCACCGGAGGGACGGGGAACGGGGGAACGGTGGACAGCTCGAAGAACACCTCGGTGGCGTGGCGGCCCTGCGGTCCGCTCAGACCGCTCTCCGACGGGTCCGGCAGGAACTCCTCCGCGAACAGGGTCGGGCCCAGGTGGGCGAGCCGTTTCGACGCGGTCGCCGTGTGCAGCCTGCTCAGGAAGTCCACGTGCTGGGGCTTGGGCGCCATGGCCCGTTCCATCGGGCCCATCCGGGCGCCCTGGAGCGGGCGGACGAACACCTGGTCGGGGAGGCCGCGCGCGGTCCGTTCGACGTTGACGCGGCGGTGGAGCTCCTCGGCGCTCTCCCCCGGACGGGCGGCGAGCGCGGCGGCGTCCAGGGCCCAGCGGCGCCGGAACAGCAGCACGTCGCCGAAGGAGACGCGCGGGGTGCCGCCGGGCGCACGGCGCTCGGCACGGCCGGCCTCCCAGCGTTCGTGCAGGTCGATCACGGTGTCGCTGAACGAGAAGAACGGTGAGTCCGCGACCATCGCCACGAGCATCTCGTCGTAGGGCAGCGCGTGCGGCACCAGGAACCCCGTGTACACCGGGTCGATCTCCCGGCCCGTCGCCGTGCGGACCAGGCGCAGCCCCCGCGGGGTGTGCACCAGTTCCAGGTCGGCGGTGGACGGCCCGGCCGCGAGGACGGGTTCGTCGCGCAGCGCGAGCTCCTCGGGTGCGAGGAGCGGTGACAGGTTCGCGTTGAACCCGAGCGCGGACCGCATGTGCACGGTGTCGGCGTCGGGCGGGGCCAGCCGCCGCACGTGGGCCGCCACCCTGGCGCGCACCCGGTCGGGCAGCGCCGACAGGAACCGGCTGAAGTAGCGGGCCCGGCCCCCGTACAGGTGGTTGAGGACGAGCCGCCCCCGGTCCGGTTGCCCGAACACGGCGAACGAGCGCCGCGCCAGGAACTCGCGCCCGGGGAGGAGGCCGCCGATCTCGGCCACGACGGCCGGGTCCACCGAGACCGCCTCCGCGTCCAGGCGGGCCAGGTCGGTGAGATGGTCGACGGCGCGGCGGCGGGCGGCGAGCAGCCGGGACAGGTCCTCGTCCGCCTCCCGGGTGTCGCCCGCCAGGAGGCGCTGCGTCAGTGGGAAGGCGGTGCGGGCGTGCTCGGCGAACCCGTCCAGGTCCGCGCACCGCCCGCCCCGGCCGTACCGGGCGACGAACACGGTCTCCAGCGCGCCCGCGAGGACGCGCTGGTCGTCCAGGGCGAACAGGAGGGGCATGAGGCCGCGCAGGTCGGCGGACCACCGGCGGGTCCACTCGCGCGGGACCGGGGCTCCCCGCGACACGTGGCAGTCCTCCACGACGGGGGAGGAAGCGGTGTCCCCGGGCCTCCCCGCGTCTTCCGCACCTCCTCCGTTCCCCGCGCCTCCCGCGCCCTCCGGTCCCTCCACGGCGACGGACCACAGGCGCTGCAGGTGCAGTACTCCGCGGGCGCGCTCCGTGCCGTCCGACCCGGCGAACCCCGCCAGTACCTCCTCGGACGCCTGGAGGGCCGCACCCACCCGTGCCGCGGTCGTCCCGGGCAGGTTCCGGGCCAGCTCGTGCCAGTACCGGGCGTAGTCCGGGGACTGCTCGGGGGCCGGGGCCCACGGCACCAGCACCCCCACCCCGATCAGCTTGTCCAGCAGGCCCGGGACCGCCTCGGACGGGTACCCGAGCTCCTCGGCCAGCTCCTCGGCCAGCGCGGCCAGGAGGACCGGGTGCGAGGCGCGCCGCTCCAGGGCCGCGATCAGTGGTTCCCACGCGCCGGCGAGCGGGATGCGCACCTCCTCCTCGCCGAACGCCTCGGCGCGCAGCCCCGGCGCGGGCGGCACCCAGCGCCGGCGGCGCACCAGCAACCGGGCGCCCTCCCGTCGGGCGCCGCCGGTCAGCACCCACCGCATGCCCTGCCGGGCCTCCGGGTCGGCGGCCAGCGCCCGCCCCGCCTGTCGGGGCAGCAGTCGCCGCAGGTCGGCGTCGGTCGTGAACCGGAGGGGTTCGCCGTCCCGGGTGGCCGACGACGGCTGCTCCATGTCGTCGAAGTGCACCCCCGTGTACAGCGAGTACGGGCTGACCTTCACCGTGGAGCGCGAGTGGTACCGGACCAGGGCGGGTTCGGCCTTGCGCATCCGCTTGTCCGGCGGCCCGTCGACCGCCGCCCGCGCCCGCACCGCCCGGTGCAGGTCCGGGCTGGACAGCGCGGTGCTGCGGTCGGTCCCCGGGTCGCGCGCCCACGCGGCGAGCGCCGCCCGCTCCCCGGCCAGGGCGGCGGCGTGCGCGGCGTCGAGCGCGTCGGCGGCGGTGCGCGTGTTCGCCCAGCTGCCCACCCACTCGCCGAGAGCGCCGATCCGCCAGGTGACCGGGTGCCCCGTCAGCTCGGGCCGGGGCGGGCGCCGGTTGTACACGTCCCGCTTGGCGGCCAGCGCCGCCCGCCGGTGGTCCTCGTCCTCCAGGGCGGGCGCCGCCAGGTGCAGGGCGTCGAGGAGCCGGTCGCGCAGGGACTCCCGAAGGGCCTCCTCGTCCACGAGGGCGCGCACGAGGTCCCGGTCCAGTTCCACGGACGGTCCGCGCAGGGGCCGGTAGGGGTACAGGTTCACGCGGGAGACCACATAGGGGCCCTCCACGCAGTCGAACTGAGGTGCGGTCAACCCTCGCCCTCCGACTTCTTGCGTCCGGACGAGCCGAAACCGCGCGGTTCGCGCTCGGACGCCCAGCGGAACCAGCGCAGTGCCGCCACCGTGCCCAGCAGGGACCAGGCGAGCAGCAGCCCCACCGCCGACCAGTCCCACACGGGGCCGGACTCGGACAGTGCCCCCTGGATCAGGAGGGTCAGGGGGCGCCCCGGAAGCAGGTCCACGACCGCGCCGACGGTGTCGCCCAGCGGCAGGATGATGAACCCGCCCGCCAGGAACGCGGTGGGGAAGAAGATGCCGTTGACCATCGGAACGGCGGCGTCCGCGCTGGGCGGCAGCAGTGACGCGGCCGCTCCCAGCGGGGCCATGCACACGAAGCCGAGCGCCAGCGCGGCGAGCAGCTGCGGCAGGCGCGCGGGGTCGATGGTCACGCCCATCCCGAACAGGCCGATCGCGGTGACGACCAGCAGCACGATCACGGCGGTGAGCAGGGTGTTCACCAGGTAGGCGCCCGTCACCGTCACCGGGCTGACCGGGGTGGTGCGGAAGCGCTTGAACAGGCCGTGGTGGCGGCGGATGGCCAGGCCGATCGCGACGTTCGCGAACGCCACCGACATCAGGGCGAAGCCGAGGATGCCGCCGTAGCTGAGATTGGCCTGCGTGATCTCGTGCTCGCCGACCACGCGGACCGCCTCGGCCTGGGACCGGAACGCGAACCCGAAGCCGACGTAGAAC
Organism: Nocardiopsis codii; assembly: GCF_036327455.1. Classification (NCBI taxonomy): domain Bacteria; kingdom Bacillati; phylum Actinomycetota; class Actinomycetes; order Streptosporangiales; family Nocardiopsidaceae; genus Nocardiopsis; species Nocardiopsis codii. The sequence goes on from NZ_JAUZMY010000065.1 coordinate 6,325, forward strand.
ATGACGGGCATGAGGACGATGAACGCCAGGGTGATGGGGGAGCGCCAGAACTCCTTCAGCTCCCCGTCCACGTGCAGGAGGAAGCTGCTGGGGCGGCGCTTCGCGCGCGCTGTCTCGACGGTGCTCATTCGGTCTTCCCCGTTTCCAGCATCGCGATGTAGGCGTCGTCGAGGCTGGGCGGCACGATCGTCAGGCCGCTGATCTCGGTCCTCTCGCGCGTGGCCCACTCCTGGACCTCGCGCACGACGGTGTCCTGGTCGTCGGTGTGGATGCGCACCCGTCCGTTGACGAGCGACGCGCCGTCCGGGAGGCGTTCCTCGGCGACGCCGGGGGCGGCGAACTCCACCACCGTGGACGCCGCGGAGCCGCGCACCAGGTCCTCGGGGCTGCCGGAGGCGAGAATGGCGCCGTCGCGGATCACGTCCACCCGGTCGGCGAGCTCCTGGACCTCGGTGAGGTCGTGCGAGGTGAGGACGACGGTGGTGCCGCTCTCGCGCAGACCGCCGATGAGGGCGCGGATGCGCCGGCGCGAGACGGGGTCCAGCCCGGTGGTCGGCTCGTCCAGGAACAGCAGCTCCGGCCGCCCGGTGAGGGCCAGCGCCAGGTCGAGGCGCCTGCGCATGCCGTCGGAGAGGGACTTGACCAGGGCGGAGCGCTTCTCGACGAGATCGACCTGTTCGAGGACCTCGTCGATGTCCAGGGGGTCGGGGTAGTAGGAGGCGTGGCGGCGCAGGATGTCGCGGACCGACATGCCCGGCTCCAGCATCGTCTGCTGCAGGACGACGCTCATACGCCTGCGCAGCACGGAGAAGTCGCGCCGGTTGCCGGGGTCGAGCCCGAGGACGGACAGCCGCCCGGAGGTGCGTCCCCGGTGGCCCTCCAGGATCTCGATCAGCGTCGTCTTGCCCGCCCCGTTGGGGCCGAGCAGGGCGGCGATCTCTCCGGCGGGCACCTGGTAGGAGATGCCGTGGAGCACTTCTCCCTTCCCGTAGTCCTTGGTGATGTCGATGGCGTTGATCGCGTGCACGTGCGGCCCTCGTGGGTTCGTCTGGGGGTGGGGCGTGTGGAGGCGGCCCCCGGACCGGTGAGGGGGCCGCCCGTGACGGCTGTCCGGAGCCTGTTTCCCGGACGGGGCCCGCACCGCTCGGGGCGGGTTCGCGCACCCGCCGTTCCGCCGGAGCACGGGCGTGCCGACGCGGAGCGCAGGCCCTGGGTGAAACGACCTAGCCGCAGGACCCCGAGGAGCAGCAGCTGCTGCTGCCGCAGCACGAGGTGGAGGTGCAGCTGGAGCTGCCGCTGGTCGCGCCGGTCTCGGGGACGGCGACGGCCTCGCGGACGCTCATGACCTCCATGTCGTCGAAGTCGAGGTCGGGCAGGTCGATCGTGGGGGAGTCCTGCAACGCCATCGGGCACCTTCTTCTGAATCTGGGACAGGGGATGGGCGCGCCTTCGAGTCGCGGGCGCGCCGAAAACCATTCACGCTCGAATCGGTGAATGCGGTGTGAATAGCGGAGTGGGGTTTGGGGGCGGAGCTGCCGGGAATAGAGCGGTGTCTCGCGTCAGCCGCAGGAGCCGCCGGAGCAGCAGCTGCTGCTGCCGCAGCACGAGGTGGAGGTGCAGCTGGAGCTGCCGCTGGTCGCGCCGGTCTCGGGGACGGCGACGGCCTCGCGGACGCTCATGACCTCCATGTCGTCGAAGTTCAGCTCGGGCAGGTCGATCTCGGGTGCGGTCGACTGTGGCATCGGGACCTCTTCGGTAGTTCGTTTCATGCCGATCCCCCGGGCGGAAATGAAAATAACATGCGGCAGACACGGTCGATAGAGGTTGTATTGATCCTTTTCCGGAGTGTGGCCCCGGGTTCTCACACGTGTAACACGGCAAACTGTGGGAGATCGGCGAGGTTCTCGGTTCCCCAAGGAATGGAGAACCGGAATGGCGACCCGTGTGCTCCGCCGTCCGCGCCGCGGAATGCGCCGCCGTGCGTTCAGAAGTCCGTCGAGGACTCCGCCGGCTGCGTCGAGGGGCCGCCCGCCGCACGGATGCGCCGCACGTGGACCAGCCGGGTGAGCCGGATGACGGGGCGGATGAGCAGTTCGACGCTGCCCAGAAGGAAGCACCACGTTCCCGTGGTCGTCCAGGCGGAGGAGAAGAACATGATGCTTCCCGCGATGAACCACAGCGCGATGAGCGTGTCGTTCGCGATGCTCAGCGCCTCGTACCAGCGCCGGACCACCAGTTCTTCGCGGCCGATGTGGACGACCAGCGGCCGTTGGGACCCTGAACCGGGCATGTCGTGTCCTCTCACTCTCTCCCGTCGGACCGCTCGGCCCCGGCCAGGTCGGCCAGGACCGCCGAGGCGGCCCTCTGGCCGCTGACGAGGGCGCCCTGGAGCGAGGGCGTGTCCCGGTGGTCCCCGGCGACGTAGAGGCCCTCGCCCAGCGCCGACGGCTTGCGCAGGTCGCCCATCGGCGGCGGCGCGGCGGGCAGGGCGTCCGGTACGTGCACCGTGTCCAGGTGCTCCCAGTCCGTGTCACCGGTGCCGAGGAGGCGGGCCGCCTCGGCGCCCACCCGCTCCGGGGAGGGGCGTTGCGCGCCGACGACCGACGACGCGATCAGCGCCCGCCCGGGCGGGGCGTAGGACGGCGCGGTGGCCGTGAGCACCATGACGCTGGAGAGCCCGGAATCCCCCCGCCTCGACCGCCCGTCGACGTGCAGGAGCGGGTCGTCGTCGGATGAGGCCGGGCGGCAGTGGTAGTAGGTCGTGGCGGGGTTGAGCACGGGTGCGGCCACCCCCGGCAGCAGACGGGCCACGGCTCCGGGGCCGACGGCGACCACGACGGCGCGCGCCCGGACGGTCCCCGCCTCCGTGCGCACCAGGCCGGGGGCCACCTCCCGTACGGGGACCCCCAGCACGACGCGCGCGTCCCCGGCCCGCGCCGCCAACTGGTCCGAGACGGCCTGGACGCCCGTCTCGGGGACGGTCAGCCGCCCCCGGGCGAAGCTCCGCCACACCAGGTCGTTGACGCGGCTGGACGTCCCCAGGCCGGGGTCGAGGAAGACGCCGGCCAGGAACGGCCGGACGAGTGTGTTCACGGCCCTCCTGCCGAGGCCGAGCCGGCGCAGCGCCGTGAGGGTGTCCGTCTCGGGGCGCTCCTTGAGGCGGGAGGCGGGCAGGAGCGCGTCCGCGGCCACGGCCCGCAGCAGGCGGGCCAGGTCGGAGGGGCGCACCAGTGTTCCCGAGAGCAGGGACAGGGAGGAGAGGGCGCCCCCGGGCGAGGCCGTCAGCCGGACCAGGCCCCGGTCGGTGCGCACGGCCATCCCCTTGGGGAAGGACCGCAGGCGCAGCGCGTCGAGGTCCAGCCGGCGGCGGACGGCCGGGTACGCGGTGTTGAGCACCTGGAAGCCGCGGTCGAGCACGTAGCCGTCCAGGACCCTGCTGCGGACGCGCCCTCCCACGGTCTCCTCGGCTTCCACGACGGTCACGTCGAGTCCCGACGCCGCGAGGTCGGCGGCGGCGACGAGCCCGGCCGCTCCAGCTCCCACGACGACGACGTCACAGCTCTGCGGCAGATCGGTCACCCGGCCAGCGTAGGCCGGTGATCCGCCGTCGGCCCGGACGTCGGCCGGTGAGCCGCGGGAGTCTCGTGGGGATCGGCCGCCGCGGCCGCCGGTCGGCGGAGGGCCTGCCGCGCGCCGCGGCGGGACCGGTCACGGCGTCCGGACCGCACGCCGGGCGCTCGTATCCTCGGACCTGGACGATCGCCTGCGGCGGGCGCCGCCGGACCGCCGGCGGCCAGGCCGCCCCGGACCGTCCACGAGGGCCACCGACGACGGTCACCGCGACCACCGACCTGGAGAGCGACGACGCGATGCTGGAGATGCTGCCCGGACTCGTCCGGATCTACGAGGAGTGGGCGGAGCGGTACCCCGACGTGCAGCCGCTGACCGTCCAGTTCGCGGCGGACGGGGAGTCGGGCGCCGTGCTCGACGGCGTGCTCGCCTACCCCCTGGACGGCCACTGGCTCCTGGTCTCCTTCGGCCTGACCGAGCTGGGCGAGAAGACCAGCGGGGAGGCCCGGGTCTCCGGGGCGGGCTTCGAGTTCACCTGCCGCGTCCCCCGCGAGGACGGCGACGAGGCCGTGCCCGCCTGGGCCCTCCGCGTCCTCCACGCCCTGGCCGACCGTTTCCTCGCCGGAAGCGACCTGGACGTCGGGCACTGGATCGTCACCCCGGCCCCCCTCGGCGGCGAGCCCGCCAACGGCGACATGACGTCCCTGGTCATCGTCCCGGACGTGGAGATCCGCGCCATGGACACCCCGAACGGGATCGTCCTCTTCTTCCAGCTCGTCGGCCTGAAGGCCGAGGAGGGGGCCGACGTCCAGAAGGCCGGGACCGCCGCCCCGCTCGTCGCCCTCCTGCGCGACCGGGACCCGAAGATGCTCAGCGACCCCTCCCGGGACACCGTCCGGATCTGACGCCCCGCCCACGCGCGCCCGCCGGGGCAGGCGCGCCCGCACCCCCGGGACGCGGGGGCGCGGGCGCGCCGGGGCCGGGGACCGGTCAGCAGTCGCCGCGGTTCGCGGTGGTGTCGCAGACGCCGGGACCGTCGGCCCAGGTGAGGCCGCCGCGGGCGTTCGCGCCGAACGGCCGGGTGACGGTCACGTGCGTGCCCGCCCCCGAGTCCTCCGCCAGCCAGCTGCGGACCTCCCGGGTGACGCCTCCCGCCTCGCTCCGGAACACGTAGAACGGGTGCGGAACGGGGGACCGGCCGCTGTCGGGCCGCGTCCACCAGTCGCCGCCCTGGGCGGCGGCGGTGTCCACGAACAGGCAGTCGTGGCTCGCGCCCTCGAAGACGCACGTGCGGGGCTCGGCCCCGCCGAGGCGGCCCACACCCGCGTCCGGTGTCACGCCGCTGTTGTAGGCGCGCCAGTAGACGTTGTCGCACGCCCCGTCCGCGCAGGCGTTCCAGTCACGCCACGCGGTGGCGCGGGCTGCGGGGGCCGCCGAGCCGCCGTTGATCGCCCCGCAGTACCGGTCGACGATGTACGGGGCGACGAACCCCGCGACCCACGCGGTGTCGATGGCATCGCCCGCGGTGTTGTTCGTGCCGAGCCCGGCGGAGTCCATCTGCCACAGGCCGACGCCGGGGTTGAAGAACAGCCCGGCGCGGCCGGCCGGGTCGTACAGGGTGTCCTGGTTGTCGTACCGGGACAGCGTCATGGGGGAGGGGGCGCCTGGCGAGCCCGCGCCGACCTCCGGCCAGACCGGCGCCAGGGTCATGGCGGTCGCCTCCTCCGGGGAGATCGCGCACGACGCGTCGGCCGCGGCGGCGCCCGCGGCGGTCGTGACGTCCTGGAGGGGTTCGGCGCCGAAGACCAGCGGTCCGGGGTTCACCGGCGAGTTCGCCAGCTTGGAGTCGATGACGGCCTGTTCCGCGGCGCCGACGGGGCGGTCCGCGCCGGAGGCGAGGGCGGTCTGCGGCAGCGACGCCAGAAGGGCGGTCGAGGCCAGGACGGCGAGGAGCCGCCCGGTCGGCCGGGCGCCGAGCCGGGATCGGGTGCGGGCGTGTTCGTGCGGGGTGGATCGCATGTCTGTGCACCTCTCGCGAGCGGGGGGAGGGGGCAGGGGCGGCCGTCTCCCGGGCGCGGGAACCGTGGCTCCGGGTTCGGGCTCCCGTGGAGGCGGCGGTATCCTTCGCGGCTCAAGGCGAAAGTGGAAGGAAACCTACATTCCCCGCGGTCGCCCCACAACCCCCGCAGCGGCGGGGGACCGGGTCCCGTGTCCACCCCGGCCCCGAGCCCCTCCCGCCCACGCGGACGGGCCCCCCCCCCCCGGGGGGG
>NZ_JAUZMY010000066.1:0-8633 GCF_036327455.1 Nocardiopsis codii
CCGCCCCCCCCCCCCCCCCCCCCCGCCCCCACCGCGTCCGACCGGCAGGCCCGGACACGGCCGTCACCGCCCTCCGCGGGGTGACCGCCCCCGGACGGCTCCGGCGCCCTCGCGCCGTGCTCCCGGGCGGGACCTGGCGGCGGTGACGCCCGCCGCGACCCCGAGGAGCCCCAGGGCGACCGCTGCGACCAGCAGCGGGGAGGGGCCGGTGAGGTGGCCGTCGGCCCGTACCGCGCCGAGGAAGTCCACCGGGGACAGGCCGTTGAGGACCAGGTACCACAGGAGCGGGTAGAGCGCCTGGAACGGTCGCCCGACCCGGCTCACCACCCCCAGCGCGAGCGCCAGGCCGGGGACGAACAGCGCCCCGGCCGCCCAGGCGGCGGTACCGGCGGTGTCGCCGGACGCGACCATGCGGACCAGGGGTCCGGCGCCGGTGAGCGCGGCGACGGCGACGCCCGCCGTCCACTCGGCCAGGAGGCGTGCGCCGGCCCGGGGGTAGGAGGCGAGCAGCCCGTCGAGCCCGACGAGCCGCGCCTGGGAGCCCAGTCGCGACCAGACCAGGACGGGCCAGATCCACGCGAGGAGGAGCACCGTGGGCGCCGACCGCTCGGGGAGCACGAGGGCGGCCGCGGTGAACGCGGCCGCTCCGCCCCACCACCAGCGGCTCTGACCGCTGACCAGCATCCTCAGCTCACCCGCGACCAGGCGCGGGAACACCGTCCACGGACCGGCGGTGCGTGCGGCGGCGGGCAGCGGACGCAGCCTCGGCGGCGCGGGCCCGGGGTCGGCGCCCCCACCGCGGGCGGCGTACGGGGGCATCGCCCCGACGGGGGCGCCGACTCCCCCCGGACGGGCGGCGGCCCGGCGGCCGGTGCTCCGCGCCGGGTCGAAGCGGTCGAACCACAGGGCGGGCACCACGGCCAGCAGGACCGCGAAGGCCACGATCACCAGGCGCGTCACCACCAGTTCGCCGGAGGGCTCCCACCCCGGCCACTCGATCGCGCGCAGCGGCTCGTCCACGTAGGTGAGACCGAGGCTGAACTCGCCGGTGGACGCGTCGATCCCCTCGGCGGCGAGGGACGCGCGGAAGGACTCCGCCACGCTCCCCACCCCCAGCCCGCCGAGCGGGGCCCTGGGCGACAGCCCGCCGAGGAGCAGGGACAGCGCGGCCACGGACCACACGACGTTGCCCGCCCCGCCGCGCAGCACGGGAGTGGTCTCGAAGACGACCGCCGCGGCGGCGGTGAGGACCATCAGGGGCAGGGCCAGCACGAGGTAGGGGGTGAGCAGCCGGACCGGGTCCACCCACATCGCCTCGCCCCGGGCGAGCTGCATCACCACCGCCGTCGCGGCGACGGTACCCAGCATCGACACCAGCACCGCGAGGTTGCCGCCGAACTTGGCCAGGAGGTAGGCGGGGGTCCGCAGCGGCGTGGCGGCCAGCAGCTCCCCCACCCCCGTCCGCCGGTCCCTGTCGACGGAGTTCCGCACGACGTAGAAGCCGGCCAGGGTCAGCCACAGGGTGCTGGCCAGGGCGGTGACCGTGCCCACGTAGGCGCTGTCGTAGACGCCCCGGTACCCGGCGACGTCCACCACCGTCCAGTGGGAGTCGACGGCCGGGACCGCGACGTAGCCCAGGCCCACCGTGGCGAGCAGGGTCACCAGGTAGACGGGCCTGCGGACGCGTTCCCGGACGTCGCCCCGGACCAGGCGCGCGTATCCCCTCACCACGACGGCCCCCGCAGCGCTCCCGCGAAACCGCTCCCGGAACCGCCGCCGGCGGGCCCCGACGGGACCGGCGGGACCACGAGGAGGTAGAGGTCCTCCAGGTCGGGCCGGACCCCGACGGCGTCGGCCAGCGGGCGGTGCGGGGACAGGAGGCGGACGCGCACACCCGTCCCCGTGCGCACCATCCGGCTGACGCGGTGGCGCGCCCGGACGGACGCGGCGGCGTCGGCGGGGACGACGGCCTCCCACACCCGGCCCTCCGCCTCGCCGAGCAGGTCGCCGGGGGATCCGTGCCGGAGGAGGCGTCCGCCCGCGACGACGGCCAGGCTGGAGGCAACGGACTCGACGTCGGAGACGATGTGCGTGGACAGGACCACGATCCGGTCCCGGGCCAGATCGGCGAGGAGGTTGCGGAAACGCGCCCTCTCCTCCGGGTCCAGGCCCGCCGTCGGCTCGTCCGCGATCAGCACGCGCGGGTCGGTGAGCAGGGCCTGGGCGATGCCGACGCGTCGCAGCATGCCGCCGGAGTACCCGCCCAGGGGGCGTCGGACCGCGCCGGTGAGGTTGACCAGCTGGAGGAGGTCGTCGATCCGGGCCCGTGCGACGCGCGCGGGGAGGCCCCGGGCGGCGGCCAGGTAGCCGAGGAACTCGCGCGAGGTCAGGTGGGGGTAGACGCCGAAGTCCTGTGGCAGGTAGCCCAGGCTCGCCCGCATCGCTCCGGGGCGCGCCACCAGGTCCGCGCCGTCCAGGAGCAGCCGGCCCGAGGTCGGCCGGGTCACGGTCGCCATGATCCGCATCAGCGTGGACTTGCCGGCGCCGTTGGGCCCGAGCAGGCCGACCACTCCCGAGGTCAGCCTCAGTGTGAGGTCCTCGACGGCGGTGTGGCCCCCTCGGTAGACCTTGCCCACGCCGAGGAGGTCGAGCACGGGACCGGCGTCGGCCGCGCCGCCCGGCGGCGCGGCTCCGGCGGGGGTGCGGGTGTCACTCATGCGGGGGCTCCTCCGTGCGGAGGGTGCGCTCGCGGCGGAGGACGGCGCCGGTCCCCGTGGTCTGTCGTGTCATGTCCACCAGCCTCGCGGGACCGGGGCCGCCGTCCCATCCCGCAGCACCCCCTCCTGGTGGTGGGGACCGCCCTACCCCGGCGGCCCCGTGGCGGGGGCCTCCCCCGGGACCGCCCCGCTCCGGTCCGGCGACCGCTCCCGATGGTCACAGGGCCGGGAAGCCTCCTCCGAGCCGTCGGCGGACCTCCGGGACGCGGTCAGCCGGACCGGTCCGCCGACCGGTGGAGGATGTCGGCGAGGGCGGCGGCACGGCGCGCGAACTCCTCGGGGGACTCGACCGTGAACGGCAGTCCGGTGAGGGCGAGCACGATGGCGATCCACTCGAAGGAGTCGACCCGGGCGGTGTAGCGGGCGCGCTCCGCCCCGACCGGGACGAGGTCGCCGTCCACCCGCGTGATCCGCGCCGCGACCTCCTCGGCGGAGGCGTCGAACAGGACCGACACGGAGTGCAGGGGCCCGCTTTCGCGGAAGCCCCGCTCCAGGTGTTCGGCGCGCCCCTCCCCGGGCAGCTCCCGCGGGGTGAAGGCTGCACGTGTCTGGACGACCTCGCAGATCCGGTCCAGCCGGAAGGTGCGCCAGCCGTCCCTGTCGCGGTCCCAGGCGTACAGGTACCAGCGCCGGCCCGACATCACCAACCGGTACGGGTCGGCCCTGCGCCGGTGGTCCTCCCCGTCCCGCCCCCGGTGGACGAGCCGGACCCACTGCCCCGCCGCGACGGCCTCGCTCAGAGCCGTGACGACGTCCGGCCGAACGCCCGGCCAGGCCCGGCGCTCCGGCTCGACCGCACAGGTCAGGGCGGCGGCACGGCGTGCGAGCGGGGACGGCAGCACCTGGCGGAGCTTGGTCAGGGCGCGGTCCGCGCTCTCCTCCACCCCTTCCACTCCGCCGAGCCCTCCCGCGACGATCCGCAGTCCCAGGGTCGCGGCGACCACCTCGTCGTCCTCGAACAGCAGCGGCGGCACCGCCCTGCCGGCGACGAGCCGGTAGTGCCCGCCGGGGCCGCGCAGGCTCTCCACGGCGTAGCCGAGCTCGCGCAGCCGGTCGATGTCGCGTCGCAGCGAGCGCGGACTGGTGTCCAGGGCGGCGGCGAGGTCCGCTCCGGGCCACGCCCGTCCGGTCTGGAGCAGGGAGAGCAGGCGGAGCGTGCGCTGACTGGTGTCGGCCATGCCCTCATCCTGCCCGGTTCGCGGGACCCGGCGCCGACCGGACCGACCACCCGACGGCCGCGGTGGGCATCGCCTCCCCGCGGCGCCCCTCGGGGGCACCGCGCGCGTGGCGGTTCGACCGAGCGGGCCCCTGCCGCCGACCGCGTCCGCACGCGCACGCCCGGACTGCCGCGACCGCGCTCGGGACGGAGCTCCCGCGTGTCCGCCGACGGCCGGTCCCCGTCCGGCAGGATGGAGCCCGGGAGGGCGGTGGACCCGTGCGGAGCGCAGGCGTCGCAGCAGAAAACCGTGCCCCAGGACGATCATCCAACGCTCGAACCCCTTACCAGGGCCTTATCTGAACTGGGTACGGGGTCGGCGTCAACCTATGAAGTGAGTGAGCGATGTTCGACGACCTGATCGGCTGGTTCAAGGGACTCTTCGGCGGCGCCGCCGAAGAGGTGACCCAGGGGGTGACCGACACCCTGCAGGGCACGGGGGTGGACACCGCCGTCGAGTCCGCGCAGGGCTTCGGTGAAGAGGCCTACGGCGGCGCGGTCGAGTCCGCGCAGGCGTTCGGCGAGGAGGCCTACGGCGGCGTGGCTGAGCAGGCCCAGGCCTACGGCGAGGACGCGCTCGGCGGCGTCACGGAGAGCGTCGAGGGGTTCCAGGACCAGGCCGACACGATCGGCGGCGTCATCGAGGACCCGGGCGGCGCCGCGGCCGACGCCGCGCGCGACCAGTTCTACGGCAACAACGGCTGACTTCCCGCCCTCCCGGCGCCGACCGGGAGGGCACCCCTCTCCAGCCACCCGGGTCCCGGGTCCCGGCATCCGGGGCCCGGGACACGGGCGTGCGGGGGTCAGCACGGGGGACGCGCGACCGGGCGGTTCACCCTTCCCGCTCGGCGCCTGGGGAAGCGCCTTCGTGCGCACCGGGCGCTCCGCCGTCCAGCACGACCGGCCGCCGCCGCTGTCCGCCGGGACGCGACCACCTGCCGGGAACCAGTACCGCCAGCCCCACCAGGCACGACCACGCGAAGGCGTCCCCGATCCGGGAGTAGACCGTCGTCACCCCCTCCCTCGGCACGTAGGCGACCATGGTCTGCTGCTCGGTGGTGAAGTAGTCGGTCGTGGCCAGTGTCCGACCCTGGTGATCGGTGGCGTTCGACCGCCCGCGGCTCGCCTGCCGGAACAGGGACGACCCGTTCTCCACGGCTCGGAACACGGCGTTGCGGGCGTGCATCTCCTTGATGCCCTCCCAGGTGTTGGCGGCGACGAGGAGGACGTCCGCGTCTGCGGCGCCCGCCTGCCGGAGGAGGCCCGGGAAGTCGGCGTCGTAGCAGATGGCGGTGGCCAGGCGCCCGGCGGGCGTGTCCGCGACCGGGATGACGCCCTCACCCGGCTCGTAGGGTTCGAGGACCGGGATGGGGCGGCTCTTGTCGTAGGTCCACGCGACGCCGCCGTCGGGGGTGACCATGACCATCTGGTTGCGGATGTGCGGCGCCTCCTCGGTGTAGACCGACATGCCGGCGTTGACGTACACGCCGTGCTCCTCGGCGACCGCGCGCACCCGGTCCACCAGGAGGTCCCTGTCGGCCTCCAGTGTGAAGGCCGCGGACTCCGGCCACAGCACCACCTCGGCCCCGGCCGCGGCCTCGCGTGCGGTGCCGGCGAGGAGTTCGTCGTTGACGGGGGCGAAGCGTTCGCGCATCTCGTCGGGGTCGGCCGCGACGAGGGCCTCCAGGGAGTCGTACTCGCGAAAGGTCGGAACGATCTCCTCCCACGCGGCCAGCGAGGCGGTGACCCCCGCGATCCGCACCGTGTCGGACGCGGGCGGGGCGAACACCATCCGGGCCCCGCCCGCGGTGGCGGCCAGCGCGACCGCGCCGACGGCCCCGGCCGCGACCGAGCGGACCGCCCTGTCGGAGAGGCCTCGCTCCCACAGGAGGGCGCCCGCCGACGCCGCCCACGCCACCAGGAAGCTCACCCCGTGGACGCCGGTCACCGACGCCACCTGGATGAGGGGGAGGTTCGAGGCCTGGGTGGCTCCGAGGACGCCGTGGATGGTACCGAAGGGGGTGACGGTGGCCACCGCGAACTCCGCGGCGACCGAGGCCAGCGGAAAGACCAGGGAGGCCCGCCACGGGCGGTGCTGCCCCGGGCGGGGGGCCAGGAGCCGGTCGAGGGCGAACGGCAGAGCCCCGGTCAGGGCCAGCGGCACCGCGAGCAGGAGCAGCGGCGGGGACAGCAGGTCGGCGAGGGCGAACCAGACGAGGGTGGCGGCCGTGGTGGCGCCGAGCACGCCGAGGAGGGCGGGAAGCGGTCGGCCGGTGCGGGAGAACCGCAGCAGCAGGACCGGATAGACCCACGCGAGCAGGGCGACGTCCCATGCCGCCTGCATGGCGAAGAGGGACAGGACGGTACCGGCGAGCAGCCAGGAGTAGCGGCGGAGGGGAGGGTGTGGGGACACTGGTTCACCGTTCGGTGCGAAGCGGATTCGTGTGGTGCGGTCTGGCCCGGCCGGGGCACCGAGAACGCTACGGACCGGCGGGCCCGCCGCACATGGGTGGTTCCGCCCGGTCGTCGGCGGGATCCCCCACCCCCGGAAATGCGGTGTACCGCAGTACCCCGGGGGACCCGCTGATCGCTACTCTCCGAACGGGCTCCCGGCACTCCGGGCACCCGTGGGACACCGCGCTCCCCGGCCCGCCGGACGCGCGGCGCCGCTCCCGGGGACCGACCGCGGCGGGGAGAAGGAGAGGACGGACGTGACGGTGCAGGACGGAACGCGACGGCGCCGGAGCGCCGGACGGCCGCACGGGTGGACCCGGGCCCTCGCGGGCACCGCCGCCGGTACGGCGACGGCCGTAGCCGGGGCGGTCCTGCTCCTCGCCGTCCTGGCCGTCTCGGTGCCGACCCTGCCGCTCCTCCTGTGGCCCGCCGCCCGCAAGCGGCTGGCACGGGCGCTCGACTCGGGTGTCCGGCCTCTGGTCCGCCTGGAGCGGCGACGCCTGGCCGCCCTGTTCGGCGTCGAGATCGTCGGCCGCCCCGGGACGGCCCGCTCCCTCGCCTACCTGGCGGCCCGCTGTCCGGTCGGCTTCTTCGGCGGGCTGGTACTGGCGGTCCTCCCGGCGGGCCTCTACCTGGTGGTGTCCCCGCTGGAGGTGCTCGACGGGAACGACCCGGGGATCGTGCCCGCCGGACTGGTGCTCGTGTACCTGAGCGTGCAAGGAACCGTGGGACTGGTGGGCATGGAGAGCTGGCTGGCCCGCCGCCTGCTCGGCCCCAGCCGCCAGGACCTCATGGAGGAGCGGATCGGGGTGCTGGTGGCGACCCGGGCCGGGGTGGTCACGGCCGTGGACGAGGAGCGCCGCAGGATCGAACGCGACCTGCACGACGGCGTCCAGCAGCGGCTGGTCCTGCTCGGCATGGCGTTGGGCCGCGCACGGCGCGATCCGGCCTCGGACAAGGGCCGAGCCCTGGTCGAGCAGGCGTACGAGGAGACACGGAACGCGTTGCGGGACCTCAGGGAGGTCGCCTGGCGCGTGTACCCGGCCGCGCTGGCGGAGGAGGGGCTGCGCGTCGCGCTCCACGGCCTGGTGGGGCGGTCCGCCCTGCCGATCGACCTGGACTTCGGCCTGTCGGCGGCTCCTGCGCAGGCCGTGGAGACGGCGGCCTACTTCGTGGTCGCCGAGGCGGTGACCAACGCGGTCAAGCACTCCGGGGCCGGGAGGGTGGAGGTGCGGGTGCTGGAGAGGGACGACGAGGGGACCAGGTCAGTGGTGGTGCGCGTGAGGGACGACGGCGTGGGCGGCGCCGACCCGTCGGGAACGGGGCTGGCCGGTCTGGCCGGCCGCGTGGAGGCCCTCGACGGCAGGCTGTCCGTGGACAGCCCTCCGGGAGGGCCGACGACGATCACCGCGGAGGTACCGTGCGGGTGATCGTGGCCGAGGACTCGGCCCTGCTGCGGGAGGGACTCGTGCGACTCCTGGAGGACGAGGGGCACCGGGTCATCGCGTCGGTCGGCGACGCGGACGCCCTGCTGTCGGCGGTCCGGGAGGACGCGCCCGACGTGGCCGTGGTGGACGTGCGTATGCCGCCGACCCACACCGACGAGGGGCTGCGCGCGGCGGTGCGCATCCGGCGGGAGCTTCCGGACGTGGGAGTGCTCGTGCTCTCGCAGTACGTGGAGAAGCGGTACGCCACCCGCTTGTTCAGCGAGAACACCGCCGGGGTGGGATACCTGCTCAAGGACCGCGTGGTGGAGGTGGACGAGTTCCTGGAGGCCCTCGTCAGGGTGGGCGGCGGCGGTGCCGCCTTCGACCCGGAGGTGGTGCGGCAGCTGTTGGCGGGCAGCAGCCGCCAGGACCCGCAGGGCCGCCTGACGGAACGTGAGCGGGACGTGATGGACCTGATGGCGCAGGGGCACACCAACCCCGCGATCGCCGCGCGGCTGTTCGTGTCGCAGAGTGCGGTGGAGAAGCACGCGAACGCGATCTTCGACAAGCTCGACCTCGGCGACACGGCGGGGTACAGCCGTCGCGTCCTGGCGGTGCTCCGGCACATCGGCACCTGAGGGCCGGGCCCGCCGAACGGACCGAGGCCGCCGGGCGGTCGAATGCCGGAGAGACCGCCCGGCGGGGCCGGGGCCCGGGCCCGGTCGGAGGCGGGTACGACGGCCCGGGCGGTCGGGGGCG
>NZ_JAUZMY010000067.1:0-7838 GCF_036327455.1 Nocardiopsis codii
GCCCCTACCGGTCCGAGGCCGAAAAGCGGGAGGCGTTCACCGAATGGCTGCACCACTACAATCACCACCGGTTCCACACCGCCATAGGCGGCCCTCCCGCCTCCCGCGTCACCAACCTCTCAGGTCAGTACACCTAGGCCGCGTTCCGCGGATCATTCCGGGCTCGCGTCTTCCAGGCTGCCTCTCGCCGCGCCGACTGCGCTCGGACAGCCAAACCCGGGCTGACCTGCGCTAATCGTCTTGCGAGAGATGGCCTGGAAGCCGCTCGCGTCGATCGGCGCAAGCGCCGAGTCAACCGAAAGCATCCACGGAACACGTCCTAGAAGGCGGACTCGGGAACGTCCATCAGGTCGAGGTCGACGCCCTCGGCCACACGCAGCTCGGCGGCGATGCGCGGCAGGAACTGCTCGGCGAAGAAGCGCGCGGCGGCGATCTTGCCGGTGTAGAAGTCCTTGTCCGCCGCGTCGGCGCCGTCGATGCTGTTCAGGGCCACCTCGGCCTGGCGCAGCAGCAGCCAGGAGAGGACGACGTCACCGAACGACATGAGCAGGCGGGTGGAGTTCAGGCCCACCTTGTACAGCTCGCGCGGGTTCTCGGCGGAGCCCATCGCGTGGCCGACCATGAGCTCGACGAGCTTCTCGATGTTGCCGAGGCCCTCCAGGAGCAGCTTGCGCTCCTCCTTGAGCCGGCCGTTGCCCGCCTCGCTCTCGGCGAAGGCCCTGATCTCGCCCGAGAGCGAGCCCAGCGCCTGGCCGCCGTTCTTCACGATCTTGCGGAAGAAGAAGTCCTGGGCCTGGATCGCCGTGGTGCCCTCGTAGAGGGTGTCGATCTTGGCGTCCCGGATGTACTGCTCGATCGGGTACTCCTGGAGGAATCCGGAGCCGCCCAGGGTCTGGAGGGACTCGGCGAGCAGCGCGTAGGAGCGCTCGGAGCCCACGCCCTTGACGATCGGCAGGAGGAGGTCGTTCATGGCCTCCAGCTCCGTGGGGTCCTCGCCCTTGGAGTGCGCGATCTGGATCTCGTCCTGCTGCGTGGCGGTGAGCAGGACGAGGGCGCGCATCGCCTCCACGTAGGACTTCTGCGTCATGAGGCTGCGGCGCACGTCCGGGTGGTGGGTGATGGTGACCTTCGGGGAGTCCTTCGCCCCGGCGAGGTCGTTGCCCTGCACGCGCTCCTTGGCGTACTCCAGGGCGTTCAGGTAGCCGGTGGAGAGGGTGGCGATGGCCTTCGTGCCGACCATCATCCGCGCGTACTCGATGACGAGGAACATCTGGCGGATGCCGTCGTGCTTGTCGCCGACGAGGTAGCCGATGGCGGGGTGCTTGGCGCCGAAGGTCAGCTCACACGTGGTGGAGGCCTTGAGGCCCATCTTGTGCTCGACGTTGGTCACGTAGGCGCCGTTGCGCTCGCCGAGGGAGCCGTCCTCGTTGACCAGGAACTTGGGGACCAGGTACAGGGACAGGCCCTTGGTGCCGGGGCCCGCGCCCTCGGGGCGCGCGAGCACCAGGTGGAAGATGTTCTCGGACATGTCGTGCTCGGCCGAGGTGATGAAGCGCTTGACGCCGTCGATGTGCCAGGTGCCGTCGCCCTGGTCCACGGCCTTGGTGCGTCCGGCGCCGACGTCCGATCCGGCGTCCGGCTCGGTCAGCACCATGGTGGCGCCCCAGCCGTGCTCGATCGCCTGCCGGGCGAACTCCTTCTGCTTCTCGTTGCCCTCGGAGAAGAGGATGCTCGCGAAGCCGGGACCGGCGGAGTACATGTGAACGGAGGGGTTGGCGCCGAGGACGAGCTCCGCGGCGGACCAGACCAGGGAGCGGGGGGCGCCGAGGCCGCCGAGCTCCTGGGGGAGGTCGAGGTTGTACCAGCCGGCGTCCATGTAGGCCTTGTAGGACTTCTTCAGGCTCTCGGGGACGGCGACGGTGTTCGTCTTCGGGTCGAACACCGGAGGGTTGCGGTCCGCGTCCTCGAACGACTCGGCGATGACGCCGGTGGCGAGGCGGTCGACCTCGGCCAGGATCGTGCGCGCGGTCTCCTCGTCGAGCTCCTCGAAGGGGCCCTCGCCCAGTACGTCCTGGCGCTTGAAGACCTCGAAGAGGTTGAACTCGATGTCGCGCAGGTTGCTCTTGTAATGCGTCATGGACAGCTCCGCTGTGTCCTGGCCGCGGTGTCTGTACACGCGGATCTACCGACTAGTAACAAGTCAATGTTACTACTGAGTAGATCCATATGCCAGTAGCGCGAGGGACTTGTGGCCCGGAAGACACGCATCAGTGGCGAAGGCCGGACTTCCGCTGGGAGGCCCGCGCAGGGAAGGGGGCGTGGGCGCTCCCACGCGGGGCGCGGGTCCGCGCGCCCGGCTGTGCGCCGCGTACTGCCGGTGGCCCGTCGGCGAGCCGCCGACACCGGACCCGGGGCACGGCGTGTCCCGCCGGCCCCCTCCGGCTGCCCCTCCCCTCCCCGCCCCGTGCCCGCGGGCCCGCCGCTACCCGGCCCCCTCCTGGACGGTGCCCGCGCCGACCGGCAGCAGGGTCAGCGCCAGACGGTCCAGCCCGTCCAGGTGCAGGAGCGCGTTGACGGCGTCGTCCGCAAACCCCGACACCACCAGGCTCCGCAGCCCCAGCGCCGTCGCGGACAGGGCCAGGTTCTGCGCCATGTGCCCCGCCTCCTGGAGGAGCAGGCGCAGGGCGCGCTGCCCGTAGCCCGCGCGCAGCCGGCCGACGTCCCCGACGAGCACCACCAGGGCCCCGACCGTGTCCGCCACGACCCCGGGCCGGCCGTCGGCGGACTCGCGCAGGAACGGCGACAGCGCGGACAGCCGGTCCGCGGCCGGCTCCCGGTCGGCGCGCACCAGGGCGTGGTCCTCCGCCAGGTAGCGGTACGTGCCCCGCCCCAGCCCGTCCACGTGCCGGGCGACCACCCACACCTCCGTGGCGTACGCCCCGCCCGGGCTCGGGTGGTTGCGCGGCGGCCGGTGCCGACCCGGTTCGCCCGCGCGCGGTGCGCTGATCCCGGCGGCGTGTCCCAGCAGCGACGCCAGGTCGGACAGCGCCAGGTGCGATCCGTAGTCGCCGTGCGAGCTCGAACGGCGGGCGAGGACGTCCCCGACCGGCGCCGTCAGGGGTTCGGGACCGGGCAGGCCGACGACCGGGGCGCCCCCGAAGGGGAGCGGGACCGGGCCGCCTGTCCCCGAGCGGGTGCGCGCCCGGTCCTCCTCGGGCGGTACCGGGCGCGGCAGGTGCTCACCGGCGATGGTCGCCGACCGGTACTTGCTGGCCTCGGCGTAGGCCCGGTCGGGCGAGCCCACGCCGGGGTCGAAGTAGTCGCCGGTCGGCTCCCACCGCGGATAGGACAGGGACAGCAGCCAGGCGATCCGGCGTTCGTCGTCGATGTCGAGGCCGAGGCGGTTGTGGGTCATGTGCAGCAGGGACCACACGACACGGGTGAGGTCGTTGGTGAGAGGGGTCTCGGCGTGCAGGCTGCGGAGCGCCGCCACGGTCTCGCCGAGCGCCCGGTGCCACAGGTGGTGGGTGGAGGCGCCCTCCCCGGCGACGAGCCGCTCCACCTGGGAACGGCGTTGGCGCCAGCGCGAGGGCGCGGAGTGGAAGAGGTGTTCGGCCTCCTCCCGGGCGCGGTCGTCGGGGCGCGCCACCTCCGAGGAGTAGTCCCAGGTGGCGTAGTACCCGCGCGCCTGGCGGACCGCCTCCACGTCGGAGAGGCCGAGTACGCCGAAGGCCAACGACGTCAGGTCGGCGGCCACGACCTGCCTCTGGTCCGGCCGGGGGACGGAGCGGAGAACGGCGACGGCGATGGCGGAGCTGACGCAGAAGAAGTCCTCGCACACCTCCAGGGCCCCGGGGCCGCCGTAGCGCGCGGTCTCCGGTGCGTAGACGGCCCCGACCACGTCTCCGTCGCCGTGCCAGCGGCGCGGGTCGGCCCGCGGCAGGTCCGCGTAGTAGGAGGCGCTGTCCAGGGCGACCGCGTCGGAGGCGGTCGCCGCGGCCGACTCCCGCATCCGCAGGGAGAACTTCGCGACCGCGTCGGGGTCGGCGTCGAGGAAGCGCACCCGCAGGTGGGGGCCGCCGTCCCAGTACCGCAGGAAGAACCACGCCTTGGCGTGCCCCTCCGCCACCATCTCCTCCGCGCGGGGTGCGAGGTGGTCGAGAAGGAAGGCGTCGATGTGCCCGCGGCTGCGGTGCAGGTGGACGTACACGGCGGACCAGGTACGGGTCATGAGGGGGCTCTTCCGTGGGGGCGGCGGGGACGTGGCGTTGCGGGTGGCCGGGGTCGGGGCCTCGGGCGGAGGTGCCCGGTCGTGCTGGTGCTGGTGCTGGTGCTGGTGCGCCGGGGGTGTCGTGTGCGGGGCGTCAGCGGGCGGCGTCGACGGGGGTGTCCATGAACGCACCGCGTTCGGCGCGGACCCACAGCTGGTAGGCGGGGGTCTCCTCCGGGGCGAGCCCGAGCGCGGCCGCCCAGTCCGCCTCCTGGTAGTTGCGCATCGGGCGTGCGCACAGCCCCGTGGCGGCGGCGCCGAGGCAGCCCCACTGGGCGACCCAGCCCAGGAGCGTGTGCAGGACGCTCTGGGCGCCGTCGCCGTGGGCACGCGCCCACGGCGCGAAGTCCGCGGTGAGCGTGTAGCCCAGGGAGGACGCGAAGTTGGTCTCCCCGGTGCGCGGAACCGGGCGCGGGGGGAGTTCGGCGCCGTCCGGGGTGAGTTCGGACGCCGCGCGCTCGTTCACCAGGTCGTCCACCAGGACCGTCCGGTACAGCCGCAGGCAGCCGGGCACGGGAACGGCCTCCTGGGCGGCCGCGAGTGCGGCGACGAGCGGGGAGGTCACCCCAGTGCCGTCCTCGGGGGACACGTACGCGCTGGTCACCAGGTTGGCGGTGGACACGCCGCTCGTCCGGTCGTCCAGCCACCCGCGCAGGCCCGTGCCGGACGCCGCGCCCCCGGCCGCCGTCTCGGCCACCCGCCTCGTCGCCTCGGCGGATATCCCGGGCGTGGAGGAGGCGCCGACGGTCCGGCGGTCCGACGCGGGTGCACGGTCCCGGCCGGAGGGGGTGAGAGGTGTCGGAGGGGGCCCGGGTCGGCCCGCCGGTTCCAGGGTGATGGCGCCGCAGGGCGAGAAACCGTAGGGAAGAGGGGTGTCGGTGGGGCCGAGGTGCGTACGGGGGGCCAGACCGGCACGGGTCAGTGTCAGCCCGAGCGCCGCCAGCAGGTGCCCGCCCTCCAGGAGCGCCAACGACGGGCGCAGCCGTCCGTACTCCGGCGGGTACCGGCGGTGGTCCACCGCGACCACCAACCGGGCCCCCGTCAGCGCGGCCTCCAGGTCGTCGGGGACGCGGCACCCGCCCCAGGGCTGGAGGGCGTGCGACTGCGGGTCGACGCGCAGGATCCAGGGCGCCGGGTCGTCCGCGGCGTGCACCACGAACAGGTCCGCGCCGAACAGCCCGCGCGGGGACGGGTAGGCGCGGTGCACCGGGTACCGGTCGGCCGCCGAGACCCGGCGCACCCGCACCGCCTCCACACACGCGGCGAGCAGCCGCTGCGCGCGCGTCCAGGGTCCGCCGAGGGCGGGTCCGGCGGCGCCCGTGTCGCGCAGCGGCCCCAGCGCGGGCAGGGGCGGGCGCTCCTGGCCCGGCACGGGCCGGGCCAGGCCGTTGGAGAGGCTCGGGCCGAAGAACAGGGTCTCGACCTGGGAGACGTCCTTCTCGTGCGACTGGGCGTGGAACCCCGCCAGCACAGCGGTGGGTGCGGCGGGCCGGCCGCCCTGTCGCACGTGCGCTGCCGGGGCGTCCCCGTCCGGTCCGCCGGTCACGGGAACGGGTGCGGTACCGGGTGGACCTGGCCGTGTCGTTCCCATGGGACTCCTCCGTCGAACAGGGCGGACGCGCGGGTCAGCCGGTCCAGCGAGCGCGTCCGGCGGTGGGTGTGGCCGAAGGTCATCGGCAGCGCGCCGGGGACGATGACCTTCACCGAGCGCACCCCCGCGGCGTCCGCGTACGGCGCGCTGCTCTGGTCCACCACGATGACGTCGAGCCCGAGAGCGTGCACGGCGTCGAGCCGTTCGCGCAGCACGGCGGTGAGGTCGGCCCCCGCGAAGGAGGACGGCCGCCCGTCCGCGAACTCCTCCGCCGACACGGTTCCGGTCGGGGAGTCCAGGAACTCCCAGTGGGGGCGCGCCTCCCACAGGCCGTGCATGCCGGTGTGGTCGTCCAGGGTCCTGACCAGGGTGAAGTCGTCCAGCATGGGGCGGCAGCGCTCCACTCCCACCGACTCCCGCATCCGCACCCACTTCGGGTACATCAGCGCGTTGGTGGCCGTCTCCTCGACCGCGGCCATGATCGCGCGGCCCGGGTCCGGGTGGGTTCCGGTGGCCAGGCTCAGCGCGGGGGCCAGCCCGGAGCGGACCGCCTCCTCGCGCGCGGTGACCATCGCCAGTGCGGTCGGGACGCCCAGGTCGGAGGTGAGGTCGAGTACGCGCAGGCGCAGCCCGCGCTCGTCCAGGAGGTCCGTCAGGTGGGCGAGGCGGGGATCGGCGCCGGCGCCCGCGTCGATCTCGCGCAACCGGGTGCGCGAGTACCACGCGAGGAGGAACGCGTCGCGCTCCACGACCTCGCACAGGCCGTAGAGGACGGCCTCCTCCAGGGTGCCGCCGACCGCGCAGCCGTTGGACGACTCGTACAGGAAACGGGTGTCCTCGGTGCCCGCGTGCCAGTACGCGACGTGCTCGGGCACCAGGACCCGGCGGCGCTCCAGGGTGGACCATCCCCACACCCACGACGTGCGGACGTCGGGGGCGTAGGGGACCAGGTCGAACGCGGGGTGCCCGTACCACTCCGGTTCGTGCAGGCCGAGGCGTGCGGGGTCGACGGCGTCGTCGGCGAGGTCGGCGTGGCAGCCGACGACGGTGGGCGCGCCGTTGTGCCTGTGGCCGCCCGTGACGCGCTCCACCCCTTCGAGGAAGGCGGGGATCTCGCTGTCGGAGAACCGCGTGGAGCGCCCGTAGCCGCCCTCGCGCCGCGTGTGCCCGGGGGCCACGGCCTCGCAGGTCATGAGGGCGAGGGGCGACTCCTCGTCCCGGTAGACGTGGGCGGCCGGACCGAACCGGAAGTCGAGGAGGCGCGCCCGCAGGGCGTCCCGGTCCATGCGGCGGGTGCGCAGCGCTTCCCCGACGAGCGGGGACGGGGTGACGAGGTCGGGTTCACCCGGAGCACGCGGAACGCCCGAGGCGACCGACCCGTCCAGCCCGACGCCGTCGGGGAAGCAGTGGGCGCAGTCCGGGTGCGGGACGAAGCTGTGCCTGGTGACCTCCCCGGTGCGGCAGTCCAGGGCGGTGAGGGCGAGGCGCAGGTCGGCGGGGTCGTGCGCCGCGGCGTCGGCGAGGAGGGCGAAGGCGTTCGCCCACAGGGGGAAGGCCGCGGGTTCGCCCCGGTCGGGGGCGGTGTCCCCCTCGACGTCCAGGCGCCAGAGCCCGGCGCACCGTGCACAGCCTGTGGACGCGTCGGGCGTCCACGGCCCGACGAAGGCGAGGGCGCCGCTCATGCCGACGTGGAGGACGCCCCCGCCGACGCGCAGGGTGCGCGGTTCCGCCGGCGTGGCCCCCTCAGGCGACGGGACCCGGAGCGGGTCGGCGTCCGTGCCTGCGCGCGGGCCCCGGCCTCCCGCCGTGTGCGGCGCCGGGAGAGCGCCCGCGGCCGTGGCGGTGGCGGCGCCCGCGTCGGGGGTCACGTCCATGAGGCCACCGCCGCGTACACGCCGCGTGCCGCCCACTCCGGCGCCCGCTCGGGTTCCCCGACCCTGACGCGTCCGCTCGTCGCGGCCCACCTGGTCAGGGCCG
>NZ_JAUZMY010000068.1:0-5932 GCF_036327455.1 Nocardiopsis codii
GGGGGTTGGGGGTGAAGTGGGTGGCGGTGAGGGCGGGTTGGTGGGTGTAGCCGCGGGCGAGTCCGGTGCCGGTGATGTAGAGCTCGCCTTGGACGCCGGGTGGGACGGGTTGGAGGTGGTGGTCCAGCAGGAGCAGGCCGGTGTGGTGCATGGCCTTGCCGAGCGGGATGGGCCCGGCGGGTCTGTGAGCGGGGGTGTGGAGCTGGTCCACGGTGTTGCCCTGTGGGGCGGGCTCATCGGGTTTTTGGGTGGTGGCCTGTGTGTGGGTCCAGGGTTGTTGGGTGGCGCACAGGGTGGTTTCGGTGGGCCCGTAGGTGGTGCGCACGATGATGTGGGGGTGGGTGGTGATCAGGTGGTTGACGGCGGTGGGGGAGATGGTGTCTCCGCCGGTGGTGACCTCGGTGAGTCCGGTGAGGCTGTGGACGTCTTCTTCGACTACGACGCGGAACATGCCGGCGGTGAGGCTGAGGTGGGTGATGTGGTGGGTGGGGATCAGGTGTGCCAGGGCGGTGGTGTCGATGGTCTCGGGTGGGGCGATGACCAGTTGGGCTCCGTTGAGGAGGGGTGCCCAGATTTCGTAGGTGGAGGCGTCGAAGGCGTGGGGTGCGTGGAACAGGACCCGGTGGTGGGGTTGCAGGTTCCAGGCGGGGTCGGTGGCCAGGTCGACGACGCTTTGGTGGGTGATGGCGATGGCTTTGGGTGTGCCGGTGGTGCCGGAGGTGTGCATGGTGTACGCGATGTCGAGCGCATGCACCACAGGCAGAGGACGCTCTGGACCTGCGGTGTGGGGTGGGGTCTGGTCGCAGGTCAGGGTGTGGTGCTCGCTCAGGCCGGGATGACTGCCCAGGGCGGTGTCGGTGACCACGAGTGGGCAGGGGTTGGGGGCCAGGAGTTGGCGCAGGCGGTGCTCGGGCAGGTCGGTGTGCAGGGGTTGGTAGGCCGCACCGGTTTTGAGGATCGCGAGGAAGGCCACCACGGTGTGGTGGCTGCGGTGCATCAGGACGGGGACGTCCATGCCGGGTGTGATGCCGTGCTCGATCAGGCGTAGGGCCAGTTCGTGGGCTTGTGTGTCCAGTTCGCCGTAGGTGAGGGTGCCCTGGTCCCAGCGCAGTGCGGTGCGGTCGGGGTGCTGGGCGGTCCGCTCTGCCAGGAGTTCGAGCAGGGTGGTGGGTTCGCCCGCGGGATGCGGTCCTTGTCCCTGGTCGAGAAGGGCACGGGTCTCCTCGGCGTCGAGGAGGCGCAGGTCGCTGGGCCGGGTGCGTGGGTCGGCGGTGACCTGTTCCAGGACGCGGAGGAGCCGACGTCCGATGGTGTCGGCGGTTTCCTGGTCGAACAGATCTGCCGCGTACTCGATCGACACCCGCAGACCACCGTTGCCGTCCGGGCCTGCTCCGATGGACATGTCGAACTTGGCGACGCCGAGCCCGTCGAGGGCCTGACTGGTGTCGACGCCGACCAGTTCGATGGTGGCGGTCTCACTCCCCTCGGTCCATCCGATGGAGGTTTGGAAGAGGGGGTGTCGTGCGAGGGAGCGTGTGGGGCTGAGTGCTTCGACGACCTGCTCGAAGGGGACGTGGGTGTGGTCGAAGTCCTCCAGGTCCTGCTGGCGGATACGGGTGAGGAGTTCGGTGAAGGTGGGGTTCCCGGACAGGTCGGTGCGCAGGACCAGGGTGTTGACGAAGAATCCGACCAGGTCGTCCAGGGCTTGGTCGTCGCGGCCGGCGACCACGGTGCCGAGCGGGATGTCGTTGCCTGCTCCGAGGCGGGAGAGCAGGACGGCGACCGCGGCCTGGACCGCCATGAAGGGGGTGGCACCGGCCGACCGGGCGACCGAGCGCAGGGCATCCATCGTGTCGGCGGGAAGGGTGTAGACGATCCGTTGCCCCTGATGGCTCGACACCTGGGGGCGTGGCCGGTCGGTGGGCAGGACCAGTTCCTCGGGCAGGTCTTGGAGGCGGGTGCGCCAGTAGTCCAGTTCCCGTTCGGCAAGGGTGCCTGCGTCCCCGCCCTGTCCTCGCTCCTGCCCGTGATCCGAGACCTGTTCCTGTGGTTGGTCGAGGAGTTCGCGTTGCCAGAGGGTGTAGTCCACGTACTGCACCGGCAGCGGTTCCCAGCCGGGAGCCTGTCCCTGGAGGCGGGCCTGGTAGGCCTGGCCCAGGTCGCGGGAGAGCGGGCCCATGGACTGTCCGTCTCCGGCGATGTGGTGCACCACCAGGACCAGGACGTGCTGGTCGGGGGCGGTGCGCAGCAGGTGGGCGTGCAGGGGGACGTCGGTTTCCAGGTCGAACAGGTGCCCGGCGTGCTCGCCGATCAGTTCCTCGGCCTGTTCGGGGGTGCAGTCGGTGACCCCGAGTCCGACCAGGTCCGGGGTCGGGGCCAGGACCGTCTGGGACGGCTCCCCGTCGTGCTCGGTGAACACGGTCCTCAGAGCCTCATGGCGGTGGACGACGTCGTTCAGAGCAGCGAGCAGGGCCGTGGTGTCCAGGGGGCCGTCCAGACGCGTGACGACCGGGACGTTGTAGGTCGCCGAGGGTCCTTCCAGACGGGACAGGAACCACAACCGACGCTGCGCAAACGACAACGGCAGCGCCGAAGGGCGGAACTCGGCGGGCTCCAGGGCCGGGACGTTCGCCACCGAGTGCCGCCCGAGGGCGTCGCCCAGCTTCGCCACGGTCGGTGCCTCGAAGAGAGCGCGTACCCCGGCACTGACGCCTATGCCGCGCAGCCGTCCCATCAGTCGCATGGCGAGGAGGGAGTGGCCGCCCAGGGCGAAGAAGTCGTCGTCGATGCCGACACTGTCCAACCCCAGGACCTGGGCGAACAGGGAGCAGAGGACCTCTTCGCGCGGGTTGCGGGGACCTCGTCGGGAACCGTGGGCCGGAACGGAGAAGTCCGGCGTCGGGAGCGCGCTGTGGTCGAGCTTGCCGTTGACAGTCACCGGCAGCCCGTCCGGCAGTACCACCACGGCATTCGGAACCAGGTGGTCGGGCAGTATCTCCGCCGACGCATGCCGTATCCGGCTACCGTCGATCGTGCCGCCTGGTGCGGGCACGACGTAGGCGACGAGGGACATGACCCCGCTGTGATCCCTGAGCGCGGTGACGAAGGCCTGAGCGACATCGGGCATGGCGACGAGCACGGACCGGATCTCGTTCGGTTCCACACGGAAGCCGCGAACCTTGATCTGGTCGTCGGAGCGGCCCAAGTACTCGATGCACCCGGGGGAGACCCAGCGGGCGAGGTCACCCGTCCGGTACATGCGGTCGCCGGGGAGACCGTGGGGGTCGGGAACGAACCGCTCCGCCGTCAGGCCGGAGCGTCCCACATAGCCGTGGGCGAGCCCTTCCCCGGCCACGTACAGCTCACCCCGGACACCGGCCGGGACCGGACGCAGCCTCTCATCGAGGATGTAGCAGCGACGGTTGCCCAGCGGACCGCCGATGGGGACTCCTGTCCCCGGGACATCCCGGACCCGGTGGAGATGGGTGAACACCATGCTCTCCACGGGGCCGTAGCCGTTGTACAGCGACACGTCCGGGAAGGCGTCACGGAAGCGGCGCAGGTGTTCCGCGGAGGGCTTCTCGCCGCCCGTGAAGACCTGCGACGCATGGGCGAAGACCTGCGGATACTCGTCCATGACCAGGCTGAACAGGGTCGCTGACAGAAAGTAGGAGTCTGCCTTGTGCCGCTCCACGAGATCGACCATGCGCGCGGGATCGGGCACCTGGCCCGATTGCAGGACACACGTCGCTCCGTGCAGCAGGGCCCCCCAGAACTCGAAGGCGAACGCGTCCCAGGAGACGGGAGCGGTCTGGAGCCAGACACGTTCGGGGCGCAGATCGAAACCGTTCTGCCCGGTGAAGGTCGACACGATCGAGCTGTGCGGTGCGAGAACGCCCTTGGGGACGCCGGTCGATCCGGAGGTGAACATGACGCACGCGGTGGACCGAGGTGACACGCGCAGGCCGAGGCGGGCGCCGCTGTGGTCGGCGTTCACACAAGCCTCGGCGTCCACCGCGACGACCCGCTCGACACCGGTGCGCCGGTCGAGCAACCCGCGCCGCGTGACGACCAGCCCGGCTCGCGCCGCCGTGACCATGGAGGCCAGACGGGCGTCGGGGAAACCGGGGTCGAGCGGCACGTATCCGCCACCTGCCTTGAGCACCGCCAGCAGCGCCACGGCGTGATCGATACCGCGCTCCAGCAGGACGCCGACCAGGGAACCCGGGGTGACACCGCACTCGCGCAGATGGCGTGCGAGACGGTTGGCGCGCGTGTCGAGTTCGGCGTAGGTGAGCGAGTCGTTCTCGAAGACCAGCGCCACCGAATCGGGGTGGTCGCTCGCCTGCTCCTCGAACAGTTCGTGCACCAGCGCCCGCGGTTCACCGGCAGCGGTGTCGTTGACGTCGACGACCAGGGCGGTGAACTCGTCGTCGGTGAGCAGGTCGATCTCGCCGACGGTGGTGGAGGGGTCGGCTGCTGCGGCGGTGAGGACCCGGAGCAGTCGCCGGCCGATGCCGTCGGCGGTGCCCTGGTCGAACAGGTCCCGTGCGTACTCGATCGACAGCCGCAGGCTGCCGTCGGACTCGGGGCCCGCCGCGATGAAGAGGTCGAACTTGGCGACGCTCAGATGCCCGGTGACTTCGGTGCTGTCCGTGCCGGACAGTTCGATGTCAGCCGTACCGGTGTTCTCCGCCCAGCCGATGGAGGTTTGGAAGAGGGGGTGTTGCGCGAGGGAGCGTGTGGGGCTGAGGGCTTCGACGACCTGCTCGAAGGGGACGTGGGTGTGGTCGAAGTCCTCCAGGTCCTGCTGGCGGATACGGGTGAGGAGTTCGGTGAAGGTGGGGTTCCCGGACAGGTCGGTGCGCAGGACGAGGGTGTTGACGAAGAATCCGACCAGGTCGTCCAGGGCTTGGTCGTCGCGGCCGGCGACCACCGTGCCGAGGGGGATGTCGTCGCCTGCTCCGAGGCGGGAGAGCAGGATGGCGACCGCGGCCTGCCCTGCCATGAAGGGGGTCGCCCCGACGGACCGGGCGACCGAGCGGATCCGGGCGAACACCTCGGGAGCGAGTGTGTGGGAGACCATGCCGCCCTGATGGCTCGACACCTGGGGGCGCGGCCGGTCGGTGGGCAGGACCAGTTCCTCGGGGAGGTCTTGGAGGCGGGTGCGCCAGTAGTGCAGTTCCCGTTCGGCCAGGGTGCCTGCGTCCTCGCCCTGTCCTTGCGGTTGGTCGAGGAGTTCGCGTTGCCAGAGGGTGTAGTCCACGTACTGCACCGGCAGCGGTTCCCAGTCGGGAGCCTGTCCCTGGAGGCGGGCCTGGTAGGCCTGGCCCAGGTCGCGGGAGAGCGGGCCCATGGACTGTCCGTCCCCGGCGATGTGGTGCACCACCAGGACCAGGACGTGCTGGTCGGGGGCGGTGCGCAGCAGGTGGGCGTGCAGGGGGACGTCGGTTTCCAGGTCGAACAGGTGCCCGGCGTGCTCGCCGATCAGTTCCTCGGCCTGTTCGGGGGTGCAGTCGGTGACCTGTAGTCCGACCAGGTCCGGGGTCGGGGCCAGGACCGTTTGGGAGGGCTCCCCGTCGTGCTCGGTGAACACGGTGCGCAGAACTTCGTGGCGGCCGACCACGTCGTTGAGGGCTTCCCTGAGGGCTGTGGTGTCCAGGGGGCCGTTCAGGCGTGTGACGACCGGGACGTTGTAGGTCGCCGAGGGCCCTTCCAGACGGGACAGGAACCACAACCGACGCTGCGCGAACGACAACGGCGTCGACTCGGGTCGTGTCTGCGCAGGATGCAGTGCGGGGGGGTTGGTGGTGGGTGTGGTGGTGTCGAGGCTGGTCAGTAGGCCTGCGACGGTGGGGTTTTCGAAGAGGGTGCGGACTCTGGTGTGTAGGCCCAGGGTGGTGTGGATGCGTGCGATGAGTTGGGTGGCCAG
>NZ_JAUZMY010000069.1:0-5031 GCF_036327455.1 Nocardiopsis codii
GCCCCGCGGCCTCTCACCCGGTTCTCTGCCTGCGGGCTCCGCGTCCCCCGGGGCGGCGGTACTTGAGCCACCACTCCACGAACAGCAGGGGCAGCACGGTGTTGAGGAAGGCGGCTCCGGGGGCGATGTCCAGGATCAGGGCCTCCAGGTCACCGCCGTAGCCCGACTCCAGCCGGGGCAGCATGGCGATCGTCAGCAGGGGCACGCTCACCCTGGCGAGGGGGATGGACAGGATCAGCGCGAAGCTGCGCAGCATCCACTCGCGGTGCGTGGCGTAGCGGCGCCGGCGGGCCATCACGTAGCCGATGGAGGTGAAGGCCAGCCAGGCCGTGGCCCACAGGACGTTGATGATGGCGACCGAGGTTCCGCCGTGGCTGTGGGGTGCGATGAGCAGGGCCGGAACGCCGACGAACGGGATGCCGAACATGACGTAGACGCGCCCGCTCCACCGGTGCACGGCGGGGTGGTTCCGGCGTATCCAGGGCCAGACCTGGAGGATCACCAGGGCCATGAGCACGGTGCCGCCGAAGATGTGGGAGAGCAGCATCGGGTAGTACCAGACCGGCTCCTCCCAGATCGGGATGGGGGCGGTGGCGGGGTCCAGCCGCGCGTACGGCGGGACGGAGAACGCGACGAAGATTCCGCAGAGCAGGGCCAGCGGCGCGATCCAGGGGCGCTCCCACCAGCGGGCGGCGGGCCGTTCGCGCCCGGTGCCCGAAGGCGGGGGCTTCGCGGTGGACGTGGTCATGGGTCGTCTCCTCCGTGGTGCGGGGTGAGGAGCGGGGGCTGGGCTCGTCCGGGGTGCGTGGTGCGGGGCGGGGGCGGATCAGCGGCTGAGCCGCTGGAAGCGGCGTACGGCCAGGGGTGTGACCGCGACGACGACGGCGAGCGGGACGGCGACGGCCAGCAGTAGCGCGTTCTCCGCGGGCCAGGCGTCGGAGGGCAGCGACGGGTTCCCGAACAGGTCCCGGGTCGAGGTGACGACCGCCGACAGCGGGTTCCACTCGGCCACCGGGGCCAGCCAGGTCGGCATCGCCGACGACGGGACGAAGCTCGTCGACAGGACGGTGAGCGGGAAGACCAGCGGGTAGACGATCATGCTCACGGAGTCGGGCGTCGGCAGCAGCAGGCCCAACAGCACGCCCAGCCACACCAGGGCCAACCGGAAGAGCAGGAGTACCCCGACCGCGGCGGCGCTGCCGCCGAGCCCCTCCTCGGCGCGCCATCCCATCGCGAACCCCACGGCGAGCAGCAGGGCCACCTCGACGCACGCGCGGGCCATGTCGGTCAGGACACGGGCGCCCAGGACCGCCACGGGGGACATGGGCATGGAGCGGAAGCGGCTCATCACGTCGCGGTCGGTGTCCCGGGCGATGCCGGAGGCGGTGCCGCCGACGCCGTAGACCATGACCATCGCGACCATCGCCGGGACCAGGAACGAGCGGTAGTCCTCGGCGCCCGGCGGGGCCATCACGTTCCCGAACACGTAGCCGAAGAGCAGGACCATCATGACCGGCATGGTGATGGCGATGATCGGTTCGAAGGGGTCGCGTGCCATGTGGCGGGCGTTGCGGTGGGCCAGGACCAGGGTGTCCGACCAGGCCTTGCGCACCCTTCCGGCGCGGCCGGGACGGTGCGTCGGCCTGGCGCCGGCCTGTGGCCGGGGGGTCGTGGTTCCGAGGGCGGTGGTGGTCATCGGTACTCCTCCGTGGTGGTGACGTCGTCGGTGCGCGGGTTCCCGGAGCGGTCGGCGGGGGACGTGCCGGTGAGTCCGAGGAAGACCTCGTCGAGGGTGGGGCGGCGCACGCTGACGTCCTCCACGCGCAGGCCGGATCCGTCGAGGGCGCGAACGGCCCGGGTCAGCACGGCCATGCGGTCCTCGGCGGGAACGCTGACGCGCTGCTCCTCGCGGTGGACGCCGACCGGCGCGGACACGGCGGAGCGCAGGACCTCGGCGGTGGCCTCCAGGTCGGCGGGGTCGCGGACGAGCACGTCGAGCCGGTCGCCGCCCACCTGGGCCTTGAGGGCGTCGGGTGTGCCCTCGGCGATGACGCGTCCGTGGTCGATGACGGTGACGGTGTCGGCCAGCTGGTCGGCCTCCTCCAAGTACTGGGTGGTGAGGAGGACGGTCGTGCCGGAGGCGACCAGGGCCCGCACCGACTCCCAGACCTGGATGCGGCTGCGCGGGTCCAGGCCTGTGGTGGGTTCGTCCAGGAACAGCACACTGGGCTCCTGGACGAGGCTCACGGCGAGGTCGAGGCGGCGGCGCATACCGCCGGAGTAGCCGTCGGCGCGGCGGTCGGCGGCCTCGACCAGGTCGAAGCGCTCCAGGAGGGACTCGGCGCGCTCCGCGGCGGCGTGCGGCGCGTAGCCGTACAGGCGGCTGAACATGACGAGGTTCTCGCGGCCGGTGAGCAGCTCGTCCACCGACGCGTACTGGCCGGTCAGTCCGATCTCCGCGCGCACCCGGTCTGCCTGGGTGACCACGTCGTACCCGGCGACGAGGGCGTGACCGGAGTCGGGTCGCAGCAGCGTGGCGAGCGTGCGCACGACGGTGGTCTTGCCCGCGCCGTTCGGGCCGAGCAGGCCGAGGACGGTTCCTGGAGGGACCGTCAGGCAGACGCCGTCCAGCGCCCGTGTGGTCCCGTAGCGCTTGTGCAGCCCCTCGGCGTGGATGGCCGGGGAGGGGTGGGTCATGGCGCGTACTCCTTAAACTGTATATGCCGTACACGTGATTGTGTAATAGATACACAGTTTTAGGATGGGTGTCAAAGCGGCAGGGCAGCCGACGAGACGCAGCCGACGACTGGTGGGGTATGACGACCGAGCAGCAGCCGACGAGCCGGACGGCGCGGGAGGTGGACCTCCTGTGGGGGCTCGACCGGCCCGCGCCCAGACGCGGGCCCAGGCCCAAGCTCAGCCGGGAGGCCGTCGTGGACGCCGCCGTCGCCGTCGCCGACGCGGAGGGCCTGGAGGCCGTCTCCATGCAGCGGGTGGCCGGGGAACTCGGCTACACCACGATGTCCCTGTACCGGCACGTGGACAGCAAGGAGGACATGCTCGTCCTCATGAGCGACCGGGCCATGGACGGGGCCCCGCCCGAACCGTGCGCCGACCGGGCGTGGCGGGCCGGGGTCGAGGAGTGGGTCCACAGGGTGATGGAGGTCTACCGCCGCCATCCCTGGGCGATCCGGCTGACGCTCAGCGGCCCTCCCGCCGGACCCAACGGCCTGCGCTGGATGGAGGCGGGCCTGCGCGAGATCGTCCGCTCGGGGCTCGACGTCGGGAGCTCGCTCCAGATGCTCGCGATGCTCTCCTCCCTCGTGCGCGACACACTCCGCCTCGAAGGGGACATGGCGCGGGCCGCCCGGGAGGCGGGAAGCACGATGGCCGATGCCGAGCGCGACTACAGCGTGGGGCTGCGCAGGGTCGTCACCGCGGAGGACTACCCCACGATCGCGCTGATGCTGGAGAGCGCGGTGCTGGAGGACCAGCCGCCCCCCGGCGAACCCGACCGGCTCGGCGGGCCCGCCGACGAGCTGGACTTCTCCATCCACCGCGTCCTGGACGGCATCGAGGTCTACGTGGAGCGCGTGCGCGCGGGGGAGCGGCCCGACGGCGGGGACGTCCCCGCCGGGTAGCCGCGGCGCGAGTCAGGTGGGGAGCGGTCGGGGCGCCGCGGCCGGTGCCTCTGCCGGGCCGCCCGTGACCTGGGCGGACGGTAGCCTCCCGACCGCGGAGCCGGAGGACGGGAGGCGGTCCTGCCGCTCCCGCCCGCCGCGGACCTTCAGCGCACCAGTACCAGGTGGTGCCTGGCCAGCGCCGCCACGATCTCCGCCGTACGCTCCGCGGCCACGTCCGCCCGGTCGGCCAGCCCGCCCACCGTCAGCGACCGGTGCTGTGCGAGCACCGCCAGGACCGGTTCGACCTCT
The DNA here is from genome assembly GCF_036327455.1 of Nocardiopsis codii. NCBI lineage: Bacteria > Bacillati > Actinomycetota > Actinomycetes > Streptosporangiales > Nocardiopsidaceae > Nocardiopsis > Nocardiopsis codii. The sequence continues at coordinate 3,933 of NZ_JAUZMY010000069.1, forward strand.
GCGGGGAACCGGTACCGCCGACCGCCCACCGACACCGACACCCGCCCGTCCTCGCGGACGACCGGCGGCGGCAGGATCGGCACGAACTCCACCCGCGCCTCGGCGGACGGGATCCCCTCCTGGACGGGCCACGGCAGCGAGAACGACGTCCGGCGCGGGAACCGGGCGTCCCGCTCCGCCAGGAAGGCGTCCACGTCCCACCCCTCGGCCAGCTCCACCAGCCGCGCCGCGAGCTCGTGCTGGTGCTTGCGCCGCACGTCCGGTTCGGAGAAGCGGGGCAGGTCCCGCCGGAACCCCTCCTCCGCGAACAGCCGCCGCACCAGGGAGTCCGCCCAGTCCACCCCCGTCGCCCGCGTGAACCCGAAGGTCAGGTGCATACTCACCTCCCCCGTCCCGGTGACGGTGTGCCACCAGCCGCGGGGCACGTGGATCACCTGTCCCGGACGCAGCACCCCCTCCCACACGAGGTGCAGTTCGCCGTCGGCGTCGCGGGGCGGTGTGTGGTCGTGGTCCAGGTCGTTCTTCATGGGGAAGGCGCGCGATCCGGGCCCGTGTACCTGCCAGTGCTTGGTCCCCTCCACCTGCACGATCACGGTGTCGTGGTCGTCCCAGTGGGTGTCGAAACCGCGCGACTCGCCCCAGATCAGGTACAGGTTGGCCTGTGCGCGCTCGCGCACCAGCCGCATCAGGTCGTCGGCCGCCGCCGCCACCGGAGGGTGCATCCTGTCGACCCCGTCCAGGACCAGGCTCGCCCCCGCGCGCAGTTCCCGGTAGAGGGCCTCGGGGCGCACGACCCGGCGTTCGGACCGCGACGCGGTCGCGGTCTCGGTGTACCGGTCGACCGGAACGGGCGATCCGTCCCGGTGCAGCCGCAGCCTCGGCGGTTCCGGCGAGCACGCGGACAGCACGCCGTTGAGGTCGTCGAAGGTCAGCAGTGTGCGCACCGAGTCCGGCCCCAGGTCGGCGAAGACGAACTCCTCCGACAGGCGTGTGGTGAGGGCCTCCCTGCCCACGATGTCGCACAGCGTCCGGGTGAACAGGTGGCCGGGGTCGGTCACGGGGAGTCCTTTCCACGCAGGGGGGAAGAAGAGGGGCGGCG